>CAMWOF010000111.1 GCA_947175805.1 uncultured Clostridiaceae bacterium | reverse complement strand
CCCGCACCGGCTCCCGCGGCTGCCCAGCAGCAGCCGGCGGCCGGACAGATGCCCACAGCCGCTGCCGCCGCCACGGCAGAGATAAAGCCGTCTATGACAACGGGCAGCCTGTAAACCGCTCCGCCTAAAAACAAGCCTGCCATGCCTGCGATATCATAACCGCCAAGCCCGGAAAGCAAATCCAGCATACAGTCCCTGCCTATCATTTGTTTTTTTCCGCCTTTTCTCTCCCGATAAAGACGTGCAAACCGATTTACCTCTATCGCCTGGGAAACTGCCCGGTATTTTCTTTGCAAACCTTCCTTGTCCAACCCGGCACCCCTGCCTGTCACCTTCTCTACCTCTTCCCCCAAAAGCACCGCCGCAATCGCGGAGGCAGGGGTCGTATTGCCGATTCCCATCTCTCCTGTCACAAGAATATCAAAACCCTTGTCCTTACATTGTTTTACCACATCCATGCCAATTTTTAAAGCCGCCTCTGCCTGCTCTCTTGTCATTGCGGCTCCCTTTGCAATATTCCCGGTTCCATGGGCAATTTTGCATTGTAACGGACCTTTCTCTATAACCTCCCCAACCATGCCAATGTCCACGGGAATTACCTCCGCTCTATAGACATCGCCAAGGCAATTAATATTTCCGTTCCCTCTTGCCATAGCAGCCGCCACAATCTCTGTAACCTCGCTGCCTGATTGCGTAACGCCTTCCTCCACAACGCCGTGGTCAGCACACATTACCACCACCGCCCGTTTCTTAAGCCTTACGTCGGCAGTACCGAAGACGCCTGCCAGCCGAACGATATCCTCCTCCAATGCGCCAAAACTGTGCAAGGGCTTTGCAATGCGATTCCACTGTACCCTGGCACATTCCATGGCTTCCCTGTTCAATTCTGTCACCCGTTCTAAGCGTTTCATGCTTCATTCCTCACTATATATTTTTATCTGTTCTCCAGGCGGTGCACACGGCACTGCCCGATGAAACGCACTGCCATTTCCGGTGCAGCATAAAAATGCAGATGGGGAAATCCGGCATAAAGCCGCGCATTGGATACCACGCAGTCATAAACCATATCCCTGTTATGCTTCTCTGCCTGAAAGCTGTCCCCGGGATGGCTGCTGTCCCAGTAGTGAAATTCATGGGCAGCAACAATCTGCCCTGCCCGACACAGCAAATTATCCTCTTTCGCCATCAAATCCACATACCCAAACCGCTGCAGCCTTTGCCTGCGCTTTGACACACCGGTCAAAACGCCTGCCATGGGATGCATATTTCCTTCTATGTCCTCTAACTGCTCCTGGAGATACAGAAAGCCGCCGCACTCCGCAATAGTAGGAAGCCCTGCTGTAACTGCATTTTTGATTTCTTCCCGCATGGATATATTCGCCGAGAGCCTCTCTGCATACAGCTCCGGATATCCGCCCCCCAGCAGCAGACCGTCAAGCTGCCCGGGCAGCATCTTGTCATGTAAGGGGGAAAAGGGCACCAATTCACATCCCAGCTCCCGGAGCAAATCCAAGTTATCCTCATAGTAAAAACAAAATGCCTCATCCATGGCAACCGCTATTTTAAGGGGCGGTTCATGCTTCTGCTCCCCGTTCACACCTCTGGCAAATGTATTGTATATAACTGCCGGCGTCTTGCATGCCAGGGGCTCTGCGTGCTCGGACTGGAAAATAATTTTGTCCATACACAGGTTTTGTTCGCAAAGTTCTCCCAGACGCCGAATTTTCTCCTTTATATCCGCAAGCTCCCCTGCTGTCACCAGACCCAGATGCCTTGACGCAATACTGCATGCCTTCTCCTCAGGAAACCTGCCGAAATATTCCGTGTGCAGTTCCTTGCACAATTGCCTGGCAAGCTCTTCCTGGCTCTCTGCCAAACGGTTAAATATAAAACCGCAAATACGATTCGGCATCTTAAATTCCAGAAAGCCCTTCATCATGGCGCCAATAGACAGTCCCATGCCTTTGCAGTCTAAAACTAGGATTACCGGGGTCTTTGTAGCCTCTGCCACCTGCATGGAGGAGCCGGTATCTCCCACACCGTCATAAAAGCCCATAACACCCTCCATCACGGAGAATTCACCCGCATGATTGCAGAACAAATAACGCATCGTATTGTCATCAAAAAAATATCCGTCCAGGTTTCTGGAGCTTACACCAATTACCTTTCTGTGGAACATAGGGTCAATATAATCCGGTCCACACTTGAAAGCGGACACCTTATAGCCTCTCGCAGATAATGCCTGTAAAAGACCACATGTAATTGTCGTCTTGCCGGAGCCGCTGCCCGTCCCGGCTATCATAATCCGTTTCATAGCTTCTATTTTACCGTAATCCTTCTATAATAAACACAGGGTTTTCCGCCCTCAGCATCGTATGCCCGCCCACACGCCCCGTATGTGTCACCGCAAGCTGCGTAATCTCCGTCTGTCTGCCAAGCTCTGCAAAAACTGCAGTGCTTTCGGTAAGCGTCTCTATGGAAACCGCTGTCAGAAGCAGCCGTACATCCGGGTTCTTTTCGTATGCGATAGTAATTATCTGTGCCAGGGCACCGCCGGAGCCGCCGATAAACACCACATCTGGCGCAGGCAAATCCGGCAGCAAAGCTCCGGCTTCCCCTTCCAGCAGTTCAATGTTGTCACAGTGAAACCGATGGCGGTTTTGGTCTGTCAGCACAATGGCAGCAGGATTTTTATCTATGGCATATACCCTTCCCTCACCACATCTTAACGCCAGCTCTACCGACACGGAGCCCGTGCCGCAGCCCACATCCCAGCACACATTCCCCGACTCCGGCGCCAGCTTTGACACACATAGACAGCGAACCTCCGACTTTGTCATGGGGATAAGCGCTGTCCCGGAGGATTCTCCATTTCTTAAAAAAGCTTTATCTGGAATTGTGCATGTTACATGCTGTTCCCAGTTCTCATTTGTTACCAGCATAACACACAGGCTGTCACAGATAAGGTCTGTATATTCAGATGCCCGTCCCCTGTATATACGCTCCTCTGGCGTGGACAGGCAGACGCCGATTGCCACAGGCATGTCTCCAAAACCAAAGCAGGCCAGCCGGTTACATACCTCCGCCGGTGTACTGCTGCCCAGCAGAAAAAATGTCTTTTTATGGGTAGCAACCGCCCGCACTACATTTGCCTCCAGACCATGCAGACTGACAAAATGCATATCCTGCCAATCCACGCCCAGCTTTGCTGCAAAATACACTGGGGCGGAGATTCCGCAAATCAGCTTTGTCCTATATTGCGTCAACAGAGGCAGCAGCTTTTTAGCGCCGCTGTAAAAACCGATATCCCCTGACATTAACACTGCAATCTTTTCATGTCCGCTGTCTTCAATATAATCTGCAATCTCCCTGGGCTTACAGGAAATAAACTGTTCCTTCCCCAAGTGAGAAAAACATGACAGCATCCGTCCGCCGCCAATGAGAAGCGCTGCCTCCGACACCGCCGTATATGCCTCTTTGGTCAGTGTTTGTTCTCCATCCATCCCGATTCCTATAACAGAAACCTCTTTTTTGTTCTGTTTTTGAAGCAGCTCACACATTTCCTCCAATGTAACGCCCTCCTCCTTAGGTCTTCTGACCACCAAAATCTCCATGCCGCAGGCTTTCGCAGCCTCTATCTTCTCCCGAAAGCCGCCGGAAGCGCCGCTGTCCTTTGTGACAAGGACATCCGCCTGGTATTTTAGAAACTGTGATTGGTTCTGCTCCTTTGTAAACGAGCCCCGCAGTGACAGGATATGGCTGTTCAAAAAGCCCAGCTTCCTGCAATTATCAACCGCTTCCACTGAATCCAGCACCCGTACAATACAACGACGCTCAAAATCCGTCAAGGCACAAAAAGCTGATAATTCCTTGCTGCCGGTGGTAATAAAAATGTGTTGATATCCCTTTTTTTCTTCCTGCGCCTTCAAATATGCGGCGGCATCCTCTACCCTGTCAAAATACCGAGCGTCCAAAACGGGCTCCTCTAAAGCGCGGATTACCCGGAAGCAGTCCAACTGCATTTTATTGCAGACATTTTTTATATTTTCCGTCACCGTTTTTGCGTGGGGATGCGTGGCATCAATGACCAGCTTGATGCTATTTTTCTTAAAAAAAGCTTCCATTTCCAGAGCATCCATCCGCTTTTCCAATATATGCAGGCAATCGGCCTCCGGCAACAGCCCTGCGCCATACTCACTGACCACACTGATATATGCCATAATCTGATGCTCTGCACAAAATTCCGCCAGCCTACGCCCCTCCGTTGTACCGCCGAAAATAATCATCTCACACATCTTTATACCCTCTTGGCGTGACCATCTTACCCTGAATCACTTTTGTTTCACTACAGCCTATAAATACCGTTGTAAACATATCCACATGGGTCTCCCGCAATTCGGAAAGCGTCAGGATACGCCTCTCCTCCCCATTTCTTCCGATATTCCTTACAATACCACAGACTGTATCCGCACTTTTATGCTTCAGCAGGATATCACAGGCCCTCGCTAAGTAATCCTGGCGTTTAGAGGAAGCCGGATTATAGAGCGCCACAACAAAGTCTGCCATGGCCGCCCCCAAAAGGCGCTTCTCAATCTTCTCCCAGGGAGTCAACAAATCCGAAAGGCTGATAACGCAGAAATCATTGGTGAGAGGTGCGCCCAATACCGCACTGCCGCTTAACGCCGCAGTTACCCCCGGCACAATGATAACCTCCACTTCAGAATATGCCTCCGAACACTCCCAGACAAGCCCCGCCATGCCATAAACTACGCTGTCACCGCTGCAAATCAGGGACACTGTCTGCCCCTGCCTCGCCGCAGCAAACGCCATTTGCACCCTGTCCTTTTCCTGCCGCATCCCTGTTGCATTGTAAATCTTCCCTGGAAACAGGGGTTTTATTAAATCGACATAAGCTGTGTATCCGATAACCATGTCACTTTCCAAAATAGCCGTCTGCGCTTCCAGCGTCATCATATTCGCACTGCCCGGTCCAAACCCGACTACATATAATTTCATCCCGTTATCCATCATTTTTATCCTTTTTTCTTATAGAAATCAATTATTTCATACTCTCATAATTATAGTCATCCTTCAGATTTACAGGAAGCCTTGCCAGCGCCAGTGTAATACCATTCCCTGCCTGCCGCTCTGCCACCAGTGTGCCACCATACATCATTGCGCTTCGCTCGCAGACATTGTCCACGCCGGTAATCTCTTTTACAAATTCCGAGGAGGAAAATGTACCCTCCACCCGGTTTAACTGCTCCGCAGGAAATGTATAAAAGGGAACTCTGTATTTGCGGGAAAAATCCAATATTCCCTGCTCGTCCCGTTTTAAATCTATGGAGCAAATGCAGCGAAGCCGTTTGGCAGAGAAGCCCTGCTGCGCCAAAAAATCCAGTACCGTCCGCTCAAAAACCTCCGGTAAAATATTTTTTTTGCAGCCGGTGCCTAAAACCAAATTCCTGGGTATCAAGTGCAGGGTCTCAGAAAAAGGGGCGTGCATTTCATCCTCAGAAATGCAAATGCCTAACGGATATTTTGTACACGGCTCCCCGTCTCTTTCTGTCCACTGTACCGGGCAGACCCCGGACGGAAGCTGCTGTAAAGGGTAATCACTGACAAATCCGATTTCCTCCCCCCGGAGCACTGCCGCTGCCACATGCTTTGCCGCTGTCATATCGTCTATGTAGAGATGATTTTCCTTTGCAAAGCTGTCCGGAGAAAACCTGCCCCCAATATCCGTAGCAGTCGTTATCACCGGCTCCGCCCCGATTGCCGCCGCCAGCTCCTTTGCCAGCGCATTAGCGCCGCCTAAATGTCCCGACAAAAGGGATATGGAAAACCGTCCCTGCTCATCGGTCACAACCACTGCCGGATCTGTGATCTTCTCCCCGATATACGGTGCAATTAAACGCACCGCAATTCCGCAGGCACAGGCGAAAACAAGGCCGTCATACCTGTAAAATATATCCCGTATCAAATCTCCAGCGCTGTCAAAATACACTGGGTCATTACTTGCAGCACTGTCGAAATGCACTAGGTCATTATCTCCGGCACTGTCAAAATGCACCGGTTCATTACCTTCCCTGCGCAAAAAAGCATAATGCTGACAGCTATGCCGGTTCAGACCGCATATGATTTTATCAACTGTCTCTGCTCCGTCAGCAGAAAAAGAAATCAGCGCAATTTTCATTGATTTTCTCCCTCAAAATGGCGGCATTTTCTAAATTCCGTCTCAAAATGCGCATCATAAAGCCTTGACATCGCATAGTCATCCCCTAAAAAATGACCTACCACAATCAACGCCGTCTTTGTAATCCCTGCCGCCTTTGCCGTGTCTGCTAACGCCGCCACAGTACACCGGCAAATCTGTTCTTCCGGCCAGCTCGCCTTATAGACAATCGCCGCCGGACAATCGCCGTCATAGCCTCCGGCAATCAACTCACGGGAAAGCTCCGCCAGCATACCGGTGCTTAAAAAAATAACCATGGTAGCTCTATGAGCCGCCAGGCTCCTGATACGCTCCTTGTCCGGCACCGGTGTCCTGCCTGCCATTCGTGTAATAATCACAGTCTGAGAGACCTCCGGCAATGTATACTCCGCCTTCAATGCGGCAGCCGCACCGCAAAATGCGCTGACGCCCGGACAATAATCATAAGCAATCCCCAGCCCGGAAAGCCTGTCCATCTGTTCTCTAATCGCCCCATACAAACAGGGGTCGCCTGTATGCAGCCGCACCGTAGTCTTTCCCTCTGTCTCCGCAGCGGTCATGCACGAAATCACCTGCTCCAGTGTCATGACTGCACTGTTGTGGAAAACACAGCCCTCCGGCGCATAATCCAGCAGCGCCGGATTCACCAGAGAGCCCGCATATATTACTACATCCGCCTGTGCAAGAAGGCGCATGCCTCTCACCGTAATCAAATCCGGTGCGCCACATCCCGCCCCAACAAAATAAACCATATTTGTCCCTTTCTGTATCACCATTTTTCAGCAGTCCGGGTTCTTCCCAGCATCCCGTACTTGTTGGAAAAGAGCACCGCCCCTACCGGAAGCGCTCCCTTTACCTTCCTGTCGAGATGAAACTGAATGCGCTCTAACAGCACGTCAAAAACCGGCTGCCATACATCCTGCGCCATATATACAGAGATTGCGTCATCCACTGTCACACAGCCCGGAATCTGACGTAAAAGCTCCGGCTGCACGCCTGCCAGCACGCCGCAGGTGACCAGTACCTCCATGCGTCCGTCCGCCTGGGAAGAATGTGTATTCATGATACCTGCCCCCAACTTCACCAGCTTGCCGATATGTCCAACCAGCAAAATACGTTCAAAATCATATTCCATCGCCATGTCAATAGCTTCCCCGATAAAATTACTGCACTTTACAGCCTTTCTTCCCATATCCGGCATATACTCACTCAAAAATGTTTCACTGTAATTTCCCAAGGTCAGCAATAGTTCACTGTCCCCCTCGGCTCTCCTCTGCTTCATCTCTAATGCAATGGTATCGAGAATCGCCTTGCTGCTCATGGGCTCCACGATACCGCTGGTTCCAATAATGGAGATGCCGACAACGATGCCCATATAAGGATTGAAGGTCTTTGCCGCTAAATCAACACCCGAAGGCGCCGAGAGCTCCACGCA
>CAMWOF010000110.1 GCA_947175805.1 uncultured Clostridiaceae bacterium | reverse complement strand
CGGGAGAATGGATGGCAGGTGTTGGTCTGTGTGGTGTTTTGAAGGTACAGGATGAAAGAGAATACAGTACAAATGTATATAAATAGGATACCCTGAACATGATAAAGCTGTAGTGTTATGGGTTTTCTATTTTCATGATATGAGTAAACAAATATGTTTTTAAACATATAATATAAAAAATATGATAATCCTCGATAGCTCAGTCGGTAGAGCGCGCGGCTGTTAACCGCGTTGTCGTAGGTTCAAGTCCTACTCGGGGAGCTTCCGCACGTAAGAGCATAAAATACATGCTCTAAGTGCTCATAGCTTCATAGCTAGGCGCGATAGCCAAGTGGTAAGGCCCCGGTCTGCAACACCGTTATCCGCCGGTTCAAATCCGGCTCGCGCCTCTTTAGTGAAAAGAGTTTAAAACCATAATTATAAGGTTTTAAATTCTTTTTTTGTTTTGCAGCTAAAAAGAAGCTGGGTCATGCCCTGTAGCTTGCTATGGGATTTTTTCGTTGCATACCCATTATGGACAGTGTTATAATGTCTAATAGTTTATGCAGGCAAATATCAATTTTACGGGAGCGTGGCTGGAATGAGGAATAGATTGTCGGGGCAATACAATAAGGAGGATATATTATGAGCAAGGAAGAGGAAGTAAGAACCGCTATGGTAGCAGCGATGAAGGCGAAGGATAAGGAGAGGAAGGATGCGTTATCTTTATTGTTTGGCGCATTGAAAAATAAGCGCATTGACAAGCCAGGGCATGAGGATTTGACTGAGACAGAGGAAAATGAAGTGGTAGCGAAGGAGATTAAACAGTGTAAGGATACTCTGGAAGTGACGCCCGCAGACCGCACAGATATCATTGAGCAGTGTAAATTTCGCATTTCGGTATATGAGGAGTTTGCGCCGAAGCAGCTCAGTGAGGAGGAGATACAGGCTATTATTTCCGAAGTGGTAGCGAAGCTGGGAATCGACACGCCGGCGCCGGCGGATAAGGGCAAGATTATGAAAGAGCTTATGCCGCAGGTAAAGGGAAGGGCGGATGGCAAGCTTGTAAATGCATTAGTTGGAAAGCTGTTTGGGTAGAAATGTCTGCAATGAATGATATTTTAGTTACAAAAAAGGGAGTCAGATGTGTCTGGCTCTTTTTTAATTTGTGTTTCTAAGCTGTCTCAATCTTTTGATGGATTGGGATTTTTTGTTTTGTTGGAATCAAGTAAGCAGAAAAAATGTGTAGGGGGGGTTCTCTTTGATACATTTTGGATACATTTGCATGGTAGAATAAAATTATTTAATGGAAAGATTATCTCAAATGCATTGAGAATTATGATGGAGAGGAACAGAGTATTGTATATTTAAACATGCGGAGGATATATTATGAGATGGAATCGGAATACTGGAAAGAGAACCCAATGGGGAAAAGCAGTTGTATTAAGTGTATGTTTATGTATAAGTGGGGTGTTTTTTACGGCCTGTGGGAAAAAAGCAGTTATAGAAGGGGGAGACCTTATAGAAAGTGAAATTGGTAGTATGTCAGATGAAGAAAATGTAGGGATACCGAAACGGGTAGAGGATAGTTCCGGTCTGATATCCATAGATGCGGAGGTGATTGCCGAAGGTTATGGCAATCAGGCGGTTGCAATTATGAAGCCCGATGTTTTTGATGAAGAGGATATCAAATATTATGCGGAGACTGTATTTGATGAGGGAAGTGCAGAGGTAGTATTGCCATATAAATATTGTTCTAAAAATTTTTTGTTAAATGAGCAGGCAAAGATTAAGGCAAGGATTAAGGAATTGGGTTATACAGAGGAAACTGTACTCGATATTCCTGACTACATGTATCTGGGATACCAGCTCATAGATATCCAAAATTGTTTAAAAAATATAGAAGATCATCATGGAGCTGATGAGAGAGAAAATGATGGAAGCTATCAATGGATTGAAGCAAGTTATAAGGCCTGGTACGAGGACTATGATATAGATATGCTTACTTGTCAGATAAAAGGAACCATCGAGGGCAAAGAGTACGCCATGTATTTTATACGAATAGACGAATTTTATTCTATCATGTGTATTTTCCGGATAACGGAGATGCATTATGCAGAAGAGCTGGACATATTAGACGAGGAACCTGTACCGATTTCGCCGGATGCACCAATATCGAATAAGGAAAATACATGTTCTCTGACAGAGGAAGATGCTGCGGCACAGGTAGAGACATTTGTAAATAAGCTTGGTATAGAAGGTTATATAGTAAATGCAGTTTATCCGGCACAACAGCATATCTGGCATTATGAAGGTGACGATGAAGTTCTTCACAATAACCCATTTACAAAGGGGTATCTTGTGTATCTTGGAAGAGAAATAAGAGGCTATGCAGCACCACATCTTTATCCAGGCGGATTGGAAACAAACTGTCTTGAGAACAGCGGAACCAGACAGGAAGGAATGATAGCGCTGGTGACAGATGAAGGAATTGAAAGGTTTCAATATGTGAAAACAATGGAGATATCAGAGATTGCAACAGAGCAGACAACTGTTATGAGTTTTGAGGATATTCAAAAGAGTGCATTGGATTATTTTAAGAGTGAAACAGATGAATATGTCATTGATACAATCAGACTTTGTATGGGACTGGTGAAAGAAGGGGAATCCTATGCCTATATTCCGGTCTGGTGTTATGAATATAATCCGGGCTGGTCAAAGACTACTGCACACAGATGTGCATATATGATTAATGCGATTGATGGTAGCATTATTGATTCCCAGAGAGGATATACTCTCATAAGGAGATAAGACAAATAATTTTATGAGAAAAAGGAGAAAGGAAATGACATTTATAAGGTTAGAAAAAATATTTATACTTGGCTTGTGTTTGTGTGCCGCTATGATATGCCTTACCGCCTGTGGAAGAGAGAAGATAGTATATAATACGGAAGAAACAGAAAATAACAATGAGACCCCGTTACAGCAGGAAATACCGGAGCATATTGAGGAAGTAATAAATACAGAAAGGGGTAAGATTACCATCGATGCCGATGTGCTGAATGTACAGAATTTTGAAAAACTTCCGGCAGCAACAGTGGTGATAAAGGACTGGAGTGAGCAGGATATCAAAAACTATGCAGAAGCGGTATTTGATAAGGGAAGCGTGGAGTATGTGCTGCCTTTTTGGTGTTGGAGTATGGATGATCTGATGGACGAGGAAGCTAAGGTTAAGGAACAGATTAAGGAGTTGGGATTTACAGAGGAAACAGTAGCGAATCATCCAGAATACGGGTATCTGGAAATAAAATTGTTGGACTTGCGGTTTTCTATTCAAAGCCATGACGATAGCAAGGTACTTGAAAATGATGGCAGCTTTCAGTGGATTAGCGCAGAGGATGGCCGGATGACCTGTCAGGCAAAGGGCACCATCAATGGACAGGAATATGGCATGCTCGCAGAAAAAAGTGACGAAGATTCGCGTTATTCACTGAGTTTTTTTCAAGTAAAAGGCGAACATTATGCAGAAGACGATACGGGGCACTTTGACATTCCCGGAGGAAGGTGGCTATCTCCAAATTCGGTGGTTTATAACCATAATGAGTGTAAATTATCAGAGCAGGAAGCGATAAATCGGGCGCAGGATTTTATAAATCAGATGGGAATTCAGGATATGACTGTTTCTGGTGTTTATCAGGCGCTTCGGTATATGTATAATACGGATGAAAATGGCAATGTGGATGCATTGCAGGCGTTAAATGGTTATTATGTTTATTTTGGCAGAGCTTTGCAGGGTTGTACGACCCCTGCAATTAAACCTTATGTGGCAGCATACTGTTATGATACGATAAAGACAGAAACGGAGGGTGGGAGCATTGAATATAGTCAGGGCGACAGCCATTATGGCTATGAGAGTATTGCTGTATTGGTAACGGATAATGGCATTGAGGAGTTCTGTTACTTAAATCCCATGGAAGTATCGGAAGAATTGGTGGAGCAGAGCAAGGTAATGGAGTTTGGGAAAATTTATGAAATAGCAAAGGAATATTTGCAGATTCACAAGATGGACTGTGAAATTGATACTATCAGATTGTGTTTGGGGCGTGTAAAATATGAGGATTCCTATGCATTGATTCCTGTCTGGAGCTTTGAATATAATGACTCCTTCGATAGTGTAGAATGGTATCCTCAAGCAGTATTGATTAATGCGATTGATGGCAGCTTGATAGATGCCGATTCCGGGCGTCCTATGAATTAGGGCAGCGGGGAGCCGGCTGATGCGAAGCAGCATTTAAAATGCCGGCGAGACTTGGCCAGGTCCGCAATGCGGGCGTGGCATTACCTTAGGAGCCGGTTTTCGTCGTCTGCCGTATATTTTGATTTCGGGTGCCGCTTATAATGCCGTATAGGTATTCACTATTGATACCCAAAATTTTAATCATGGTTTCCAGCAGCAGAATGATAATAATACTGCCGGCGGCGATGACGATGGCATAGAGGGCAATGCGGGTATTGCCAGTACATTTATCCTTTATGAGATAGGCATTGTATAAAATGTATGGGATACCAAGGAGCTGGAGGTAGAGCAGGCCATAGCGAATCAGATATTGGTAAGGCTTTGGCGTATCCCCGTTTTTTGTGACGAGCCGCATTTTAAACATCCGTTTGCCCACAGTATATCCCTTAGTGATAACAGGTACAAGTACATAGTATATAATTAGAATCCAGATGATTACAGTAAGACCATAGCTGCCGGAAATGGTTGTCCGGTAGAGTGGTCTTAAAATCATGCAATCAGTGAGGAAGGCAATACATGTAACGCTGGCTGTGTCTACAATCATGGCACATAGCCGCCGGAAAAAGGAAATGCGGATGGCTTTTTCATAGGCGATAGTATCCAGTGTATCTCTGTCCGGAAGAATCCATGTGAAGAGTGGTGTGCATATGAACCCCACCATACCGCCAAAGGTGTTTTGAATCAAATCGTCTACATCGCAGAGGCGATACGGCCGGGGATATATGCCATAGAGCGCACTGTACTGTGTCAGCTCAAAAAATGCGCTTACAGACAGGCAAATCAAAAAGGTTTCAATAAAATTTCTTTTAAAATAGTATCGAAGGTAAATTCCCATTGGAACAAGCATTAATACATTTAGTACAGGAACATAAAAGCAGTCCTGCTTCATGGCAGGAATCCAGGTGCTTTTGTCATGGATGTTGAGACAGGTTTCGTCACGAAACACATCTAAAAAATGAAACGGCACGAGCTGCAGCTTCTCGGAGGTATTATGCACAACCTCGGAAATTGGCGGCAGCGGCAAAATTACAAGAAAGAAAATATTGATACAGTATAGGATAAAAGTATATACAATCAGTGTTTTCAGAAAAACCATGGAACCATATTTAAAATATTGCACAAACATGTATGGAAATGTAAATAAAAATGCTATAATAGGAAATACAAAAAAAGCGTATTCTATTGGGATTAAATATTGACTCATATAGTTGCTCCAAACTGTCTTTAAAATGTGATGTCAAAAGTGGATTTCATGGCTGCTTTGCAATACTAGCATAATTAATGAGGAATTGCAAGGGATGTTAGAGGATTGTAAGAATGAAAAGACCGATATATGACAGCATAATTCAATATAGCAGGGATGCAGGGTATCCTTGGCACATGCCGGGACATAAGCGGGGGAAGGGTCTGCCTGTGGACACAGCCTGGCAGGATGTCTATTCCATGGATTTTACAGAGATTCCGGGTCTGGATGAATACCATAGCCCTGAAGGTATTATAAGGGATGCACAGCTTCAGGCAGCACAGCTTTATGGGGTGAAAAACAGTTATTTTTTAGTCAACGGCAGTACAGTGGGAATTCTGGCTGCGATGTCGGCTGTCCTGAACTTTGGGGATGACGTGTTAATTGCCAGAAATTGCCATCAGGCGGTATATCGCGGAGTGGAAATATTGAATTTGAATCCCTATTATATTTATCCTGAGTGGCTGGGGGAGTGGGATATGTATGGGGGAATGTCTGTGGAGGAGGTAGAGCGGGGTTTAAAGGCACATCCTGAAATACGGGCAGTGATACTTACATCACCTACCTATGAGGGCATTGTATCGGATATTGAAAATATTTCAGAGGTGGTTCATGCCTATGGCGGGATATTGATTGTGGATGAAGCGCATGGAGCGCATTTGCCGTTTTTTAATGTGTCAGCAAGACAACCGGCGCAGCCGGAGGGCGGAGTTATAGGGCAGGAAAGTGAAGCGGTACAGCCAGAAAGCAGAGCGGTGCAGCAGGAAGGTAAGGTTATATGGCCCAAGAGCGCTATTGCCTGTGGCGCAGATTTGGTTGTCCAAAGCCTGCATAAGACACTTCCTGCGCTGACGCAGACAGCGATTTTGCACAGGTGCACGGAGCGGGTTTTGGAGGACAGATTATTTCATTTTGTTTCTTTGTACCAGACCACATCGCCGTCCTATGTATTGATGGCAAGCATGGATTATGCAGTTCATTTTATGGCGATGGAGAAAGCGCAGCTAACGCATTACGACCAAAGACTTCAGGCGTGCAGGACTTGTCTGGGGCAGTTAAAGCACATCCGGCTGCTGGAACGGAAAGATTTGGCGGGGGCTTGCGCCAAAGGCTATGATGATGCTAAACTGGTGTTATCGGTGAGAGACGCCGGAAGAAATGGCATATGGCTGGCAGAGGAGCTGGCAAAGCGGGGGCAGGTTGTGGAAATGTATGGGGCGAACTATGTCCTGTGCATGAGTTCGGTGATGGATTCTGCGGAGACATTTGCAGCGTTAGCTGCCGTTATGGAGGAGCTTGACGGACGTTTGGAAAGTGGTAATGCAAATAACGTAAGCATTTTCAAGGAATTGGACGATAACATAATAAGGGAGTCTGTATGTTCCGGGAGGCATATATGCATGCCGGGGGATATAGAAGCAGCAGAGACGAAAACCGTTATGCATATTGGCAAGGCACTCGCTGCACCAAGGGTATGGATGGCGTTTGCCCAATGTCCGGGAAGGATTGCGGCGGGTTATGTTTATGCTTATCCGCCGGGAAGCCCGCTTATAGTACCGGGAGAGAAAATCAGCGGTGAAGCCGTGTGTTGGATAGAACAGGGGATGTCGGCAGGACTGAACATCAAGGGCGTAAAAAACGGCGCTCTGCCGGTGGTGGATACCAGAATTTGAAGGGATTAGGGGAATTTATGAAGGAGCTGCTCATAACAGTGGAAGGGCCGGATGGCGCCGGTAAATCTACGCAGATTGAATTATTAAAGGAATATTTGGAGAAAAAAGGTTATGAAGTACTGGTTACCAGGGAGCCGGGCGGTAATCCTGTCAGTGAAGCGATTCGGGGGATTATCTTAAATAAGGATTACTCGGAAATGTGCTATATGACGGAGATGCTATTGTATGCGGCGGCGCGGGCGCAGCTTGTGTCGGAGGTGATAAAGCCTGCATTGGAGGCGGGAAAGATTGTTATCTGTGACCGCTTTGTGGATTCTTCTGTAGTGTACCAGGGGATTGCCAGAGGGCTGGGCATTGAAGCGGCGTATGGGGTAAATGACTATGCGCTGCAGGGCATTTCTCCGGTGCTCACCATTTTGCTGGGTTTGGATGCCGGAGAGGGCATACGCCGGAAAAAACACCAGGCGGAGCTTGACAGAATGGAAT
>CAMWOF010000109.1 GCA_947175805.1 uncultured Clostridiaceae bacterium | reverse complement strand
TTGTCTCCCGGTTTATATCTTCATATGAGTTTGGATTCTAAACTTAATTTCCATACTTCCTGCGCTGTTCCTGCTCCAAAGCCTCCTGCTGCTTCTTTTCCTCAACAAGGACATCCCTGTCCTTTCGCAGACGGGCTAATTTATTTTCTGCATACTCAATTCTCGAACGCAGCAAAAGAAGGCTCTGCTGCGTGTCGTACTCATCCTTTTGCAGCGTAATCACATGCCTGTGCTCACAATATACATTTGCCTGCTCTATGGTATCAAATTTTCTGCAGCAGCGGAATAATTGGATGAGCTCCCCGAGCAGATAGGCATCAGAAATCCCTCCGGCAATACTTAATAGAACAGTCAAGATAGATAAAACAGGATTTTCGGTGGCAATAAGCCCCCAAAATACAAAAACAATAAAAAGTGTAAACAGCACAAACAGAAAAAGGCGTGTAATCAGCCTTGTCTTTATAAACTCTCTCCTCTGCACCAAATATTTATCATGGAATTCCGCCTTTCCCAACTCAAAGGCATCCCGTTTCATCTTTGTATTAATATCATATATCTGTTCCTCCAAGGCCTGCAAATCAGAACGGTTAAACTCCGCTTCTTTTATCTCCACAGGAATCCCTCCTCCCATATATATAATCAATGCCTACAGCAAATCCGGCCTTCTTTGCCTTGTCCGCTCCAGAGACTGTTCCTGCCGCCATGCTGCAATATTTTTGTGGTGTCCGGAAAGCAGCACCTCCGGTACATCCATACCCATAAACGAAACCGGTCTCGTATATTGCGGGTATTCCAACAGATGATTCTGAAAGGACTCATATTCGGCACTTTCATCATTATGCAGCACTCCCGGCACCAGCCTGGATATGGCATCCATCATAACCATAGCAGGAAGTTCTCCACCTGTCAACACATAATCCCCTATAGAAACGTGATCAGTGACAATCAGCTCCAGTACTCTTTCATCTACACCCTCATAATGCCCACAGAGAATAATTAAATCCTCTTCCAGAGCAAACTCCTTTGCCATTTTCTGGCAAAAGACCTCTCCCTGAGGCGTCATATAGACAACCCTGCACGGCTTGGAAAGCCGGTCTGCGACAGCCCTGTAGGCATCGTAAACCGGCGCCGGCTGCATCACCATGCCGGCGCCCCCACCGTAGGGGTAATCGTCCACCTGCCCGTGCTTATTGCCAGCATAATCCCTGATATTGACCGCCTCCAGCGAAATAGCGCCGCTCTTTATTGCCCTGCCTGTTATACTCTCCCCCATACCGTTTATAATCATATCCGGAAAAAGCGTTAACACATGAAATTTCATGAATCCATTCCCTCCATCAGCTTGACTGTAATTCGCTGCGCATCAAAATTGATCTTCTTTACGCACTGTTTAATCACAGGAATTAGCAGTTCTTTCCCATTATCCTTTTTCACCACATAAACATCATTTGCCCTGGTCGTCAAAACCTCATCCAGTATGCCAAGCCGTTCCCCCTCCTCGGTAACGACCAGATAGCCAATGATGTCCGAAATAAAGCACTCGTCCTCACCTAATGGCACCGCATTCTCTCTTGTCACCATAATCGGGCACTGTCTGAGCTTCTGCACATCATCCGGGTTATCGTAGCCCTCAAATTTTAAAATCACCATATTTTTGAAAAACTTGCATCCGGTAGCCACTGCTGGTATACATTCCTTTCCCGTATCAATAAAACAGTCCTTCAGCTTTTTAAAGCGCCGGTTGTCATCTGTTGTAGGAAATACCTTGACCTCGCCGTGAACTCCGTGGGGAGAAGTAATCACACCCACCTGTAACATATCTTCCATAATATCTATCCTCATTTTTTTTACTAACATATATGATAAAGGAAAATAGGGAAACTGCAGAAGCAATCTCCCTACCATAAAACTACTTAATATCTACAATTACCTTTTTATCACCTTTGGATGCTGCAGCTTTTACGACTGTACGAATCGACTTCGCAATTCTTCCCTGCTTACCAATAACCTTACCCATATCCTCTGGGGCTACTGTTAACTCAAGTGTAATTGTACCATCACCTTCAACCTCTGTAACAACTACATCATCAGGATGATCAACTAGGGATTTTGCAATAATTTCAACTAATTCCTTCATAATGAATTACCCCCTAAGTCCTACTTCTCAATACCAGCCTGCTTTAAAAGTCTTGCTACAGTATCTGTTGGCTGTGCACCGTTTGACAACCACTTCTTTGCAGCCTCCTCGTTGAATTTCACAACGCTTGGCTCCTGGTTCGGATCATAAGTACCAACCTCTTCGATGAATTTGCCGTCTCTTGGTGACCTGGCGTCAGCTACAACAACTCTATAAATAGGGTGCTTCTTGTAACCCATTCTCTTTAATCTCATCTTTACTGCCATTTCATCTCACCTCCTTATATCAAGTAATGTATTATCTATAATAACCCGGACATTATCTGTAATCAGCCCTGCACATGCGGCATAACATCCGATTCACAGCCCTGTCAGGGATTACTATATCAGAATCCAAAAGGCAGCTTAAACCTTTTTCCCTTTTTGCCGCCAAACATACCAGACATCTGCTTCATCATCTTCCTGGACTGCTCAAAGGACTTTACCATACGGTTCACCTCCGCAATAGAAACTCCCGCGCCGTCAGCAATCCGCTTCTTCCTGCTGGGGTTCAACATATCGGGATTCGCCCGCTCCTGCGGCGTCATGGAAAGTATAATCGCCTTCTGCCTGCCCATGGCAGCCTCGTCAATCTGAACATTTTTCATCTGGGAGCCCATGCCGGGAAACATCGAAAGCATTTCCTGCATGCCACCCATTTTCTCCATCTGGTCCATGGAATCCAGAAAATCATTGAAATCAAAGCCCGCCTTTTTAAGCTTCTGCTCCATTTCCCGAGCCTTCTCCTCGTCTATGGCATTGGCAGCCTTCTCAATCAGTGTCTCCACATCACCCATACCAAGAATACGGCTTGCCATCCGGTCAGGATAGAACTGCTCTAAATCATCCAGCTTTTCACCCATGCCCACATAAAAAATAGGCTTACCGGTAACCGCTTTAATAGAAAGCGCTGCACCGCCTCTGGTGTCACCGTCTAATTTTGTCAGAATCACACCGTCTATTCCTATTTTTTCATGAAAGCTTACTGCAACATTCACTGCATCCTGACCTGTCATCGCATCCACCGTTAATATGGTGTAGGTCACATCGATGCTTTCTTTCATGTCTTTGAGCTCCTCCATCATCTCTTCATCCACATGGAGCCGCCCTGCAGTATCCAAAAATACAATCTGTATATTATTCTTCTTCGCATGTTCAACCGCCGCTCTGGCAATATCCACCGGCTTATGGCTGTCCCCCATAGAAAATACAGGCACACCCTGCTTCTCGCCGTTGACCTCTAACTGCTTAATGGCGGCTGGTCTGTATACATCGCAGGCCGTAAGCAGACACTGTTTGCCCTTTCGCTTATATTTGCCTGCCAGCTTTGCCACAGTGGTAGTCTTACCTGCACCCTGCAGACCGCACATCATGATAACCGTAACCTCGTTTGACGGCAGCAGCTTCAGCTCCGTGGTTTCCGAGCCCATCAGCTTATCCATTTCTTCCTTTACAATCTTGATTACCATGTGACCCGGATTCAAGCCCTTTAGGACTTCCTCGCCTACAGCCCGCTCACTGACCGCATTGATAAACTGTTTTACAACCTTGAAGTTTACGTCCGCCTCTAAAAGCGCCCGCTTAACCTCCTTCATAGCTTCTTTTACATCCGCCTCTGTCAGAGTACCTTTGCTCCTGAGCTTTTTAAATACATTTTGTAATTTATCTGATAAGCTGTCAAATGCCATTGTACCCCTCCATTTCTGAATTATAAAGTGTCCTTGTGCCGCAGCTTTATGCCGGACAGACAAATATATTCGTTAAAATGTGTCCAAAATTTCGGTAGATATCGCAATAATATCCTCAAGCCTCTGTTTCATTCTTTCGTTCTTTTCCCTCAAAAGGGCTTCATCATCCAGCTTTGCCCCATCGTCCGGCAAATCCAAATCTGCAAAAATCTCCTTTGCCAGCCGCTTCATATCCGCCACCATCTGCTTTGTATGCTGGAATTTCTCCACCAATTGGAGCTTATCCTCATATTCTTCCAAAAGCTTGTCGCAGCGCTTCACCAAATCATAGACACCCTGCCGGGAAATCCCTTCCTCCCTGGCAACCTCAGTATAGGACAAATCATTTACAATAATGTCCTCGTATATTGTCTTTTGGTGTTCCGTCAGCAATTCTCCATAAAAATCATATAACAGGCTCTGTCTCAATATCTTATCCATAACAAAAACCACCTTGTAAAGCATTTTCCCTTTACAAGGTGGTATTATATTCGATATCCTCCTGCTTGTCAAGTATTTTTTCTTGACAAACCGACCCCTCGAAAAATCTCCGATTTTACTTTGCCTCCAAAAGCTTTTCTACACTCACCAGCTTTACACAGAGCACAAACAACTCCGCCGCCTCTGTCAGCTCATCAATCGTTGGAAATGACGGCGCCAGACGGATATTGCTGTCCTTCGGGTCCTTTTTATACGGGTATGTTGCGCCTGCCCCCGTCAGGATAACGCCTGCCTCCCGGCATTTCGCAACAATTGCCTTCGCACAGCCCTCCATAGCTTCAAAGGAAATGAAATATCCGCCTAAAGGCTTTCTCCATGAAGCGATATCCAGATTGGAAAGCTCCCTGTCCAAAATCTCCAGCACAGTCTCAAATTTAGGGCGCATCTCGTCTGCATGCTTCATCATATGGGCATTTAACCCTGCCATATCCTTAAAGAACAAAACATGGCGGAGCTGGTTGACCTTGTCATAACCAATGGTCTGAATGGTA
This sequence comes from uncultured Clostridiaceae bacterium, assembly GCA_947175805.1. Classification (GTDB taxonomy): domain Bacteria; phylum Bacillota; class Clostridia; order Lachnospirales; family Lachnospiraceae; genus RGIG6919. The sequence continues at coordinate 2,798 of CAMWOF010000109.1, read as the reverse complement.
AGGTGCTTTTCCATATCGTCAAGGTTCGCCTTAGAAGCAGCAATCGCTGCAACACCGGAGCCGGAAAAGCTGACCTTAGAGGTGGAAGCAAATTCAAATACCATGTCCGGGTGTCCTGCCTTTTCACACTCGCTGATAATATCTAATATTTCTATCTGCTTATCCTCATACAAATGATGAATCGCATAGGCATTGTCCCAGTAAATCCTGAAATCCCTGGCAGCCGGGGTAAGTGCTGCAAAACGCCTTACCGTCTCATCACTGTAGCAGATGCCCTGCGGATTGGAATATTTCGGCACGCACCAGATTCCCTTTATGGATGCATCCCCAGAAACAAGCTCCTCCACCATATCCATATCCGGGCCATTCTCCGTCATAGGAATATTAATCATCTCAATTCCAAAATGCTCTGTAATAGAAAAATGCCTGTCATAGCCTGGAACCGGACAGAGGAATTTCACCTGATCCAGCTTGCACCATGGCGTCTCCCCCAATAAGCCGTGGGTATATGCCCTGGACACAGTATCAAACATCAGGGTGAGACTGGCATTTCCGCCAATAATAATATGCTCCGGCGTCGTTCCCATCATATCTGCCATGAGCTTCTTCGCCTCGGGAATTCCTGTCAACCCGCCATAATTTCTGCAATCCATGCCGTCAGATGCGACCATATGGGTCTTGCTGTTTAATACATCCAAAATAGGCTGGGATACACTTAACTGCGCAGTTGACGGCTTTCCTCTGGACATATCCAGCTTTAAGCCTAACGCTTTCTTATCTTCAAATTGCGCTTCTAATGAAGCCTTTAATTCCATCAGTTCTTTCTTTGTCAAATCCTTGTATGCCACTTTTCATTCCTCCTATATTGTAATTATCCTTCCTATTGGCCAAGCATATCATAAAATGCACGTAAATCCGCATCATTTTCCATCGCCATGGAATTATAGGTATCTACATCCTGCATGACCTTCTGGATATCACTGTCCCGCTTCAATGTATTGATATATGCTTTTACATCGTCAGGCTGGGTATAATTATTAATAATATACCCTGCACTGGTATCAATGTACAGTGTCATAAAATCCATCGGCGCAGTAGCGATATTCGCCAGCGTTGTATTAGTGGTGACAAATACCACGAGGGTATTATCCGCCGGTCCCTGCTTTGTATAGCATTTTAAATTGATATATCCCTTTATAAACTGCGCTCTTGCCTGTAAGGCGCTCATATCATCATATACCGATGGGTCTGTCACCATAGTCTTTAGCGCCGCCTGGTCACAGTTGGTCATGGCCGTCAGATATTCCGCAACAAACTGGTTTAGCTCCGGATCTGCATTCACATCCATCGGCACCGTTATCTGTGCATTCTCCGGCGTCCCCTGGGATGAGTTATCCGGCGGCATATTATCTGAGCCCTGGGATACCTGCCCCGGAACGGAACTGCCCGGCTCGTCCGGCTTGCCGGAAATTCCCTTTTTGGCAACACTTATAAAAATAAACAAAATAAGAAAAAAGACAATCCATGCACCAAGCAGCTTCAGTGCCGGGGAAATGTACAGCTTCTCACCGCCCAGCATAATCTCCGTATTTTGAAAATGTCTGTCATCATATTTCTTTTTCTTCTTTGATGAATCGCTCACACTATTCCTCCTTATACGCCATCCGGCGATCAGGCGCAATTGCCTCCGTGAGCCGCCTGAAGACCATCCGAAGCGGCAAACGACCTAGAACATTGTATCACCACATATAAAAAAAATCAATAAGTGTTTGCCTTTCTGGAAGTTTTGTAGTAGAATAACGATTGTTGGTAGATAAAACCACAAGCTGTACCAGTAGCTCAGTGGATAGAGCACTGGCCTCCGGAGCCAGGTGCGGGGGTTCAATTCCCTTCTGGTACATACATGTCATTTCATAAGGAGGAACTCGTAAGGGTTCTTCTTTTTTATTCAGGGGGATATTCATGCAGATACAAGTCATTACAAAAAACAAAATCAAACAAAAAGAGTATCTTGCCGCAATACAGGAATACAAAAAACGGCTGACACCCTTTACAAAAATAAAACTGATTACCCCAGAGGAATACATCCCCGACAAAAGGGAGCTGGTGATTGAAATCCGGAGTTTTGGAGAAACCGTTTCCTCGGAGCATTTCGCTGACAGCCTGAAGCAGCACATGTTAAATGGCATTTCCGCCATCACATTTTCACTGATGCCGATGCCGGAGGCAAAGGAAACCATATGCATCTCTCACATGCATATGCCGGAGCCGCTGGCTGTCTGTGTGCTCCATGAGCAGATTTACCGGTCATTCATGATTATCCATCACAGAACCTACCACAAATAACGGCTACAGGATATGCACCAGCTCTTCTAACACCATAACCCGCATCAACTGATGGGGAAAGGTCATTTTAGAAAAGCTGAGCTTATAATCCGCCCGCTTCACCACATCGGCAGATAAACCAAGGGAACCGCCTATAATATATACAAATTTCTGATATCCCCTGTCCTTAGCATTTTGGAGGACATTTTTGTGCTCACTCGACCGAAGCTCGCGACCGTCAATACACAGTGCAATGACATAGGCATCATCAGGAATGTGCTGCAACAAACTTTTACCCTCCCGCAGCACCACCTGCTCCGCTTCTTTTTTTCCGGCATTTTTTGATATGCTAAGGTCGGGAATCTGGCAGATATCAAAATGGCATCTTCTCTTTATACGCTGTTCCATGTCCACAATTAAGTTTCTGTAAAAATCTTCCTTTAATTTTCCTACACAAAGCAACTGTATCTGCA
>CAMWOF010000108.1 GCA_947175805.1 uncultured Clostridiaceae bacterium | reverse complement strand
CTACCGACATCTACTACGGTCCCGTCGGCTCGAATATGCGTATAAGAGACAGCTGCGGAATATCCTCGTGGAGCTCCGCCGCTTTAAAACCGGAACGCCTGCCCGCATTGACAAGAGGAGCATTGATTTTTCTAAAATGGAGGAACAGAAGGGCGATGAGAGAATTGTTCCCTTCTCCTTTACAAATAGGGAAGAGGATATTTCCAGGGAACAGGTTTCCTGCTGGCTCACCTACACTAACGAAAAGACGCACAGGATAATCCGAAGAAATATTGATAGGTCTCCATTGTTTTCCGGCGCCATAGAGGGGACGGGGCCGAGATACTGTCCATCTATCGAGGATAAGGTTATGAAGTTTCCTGATAAGGACAGACATCAGGTATTTATTGAACCGGAGGGAGAAAATACAAATGAAATGTACATTGGTGGTATGTCAAGTTCTCTGCCGGAGGATGTACAGTATGCCATGTACAGGTCGGTGCCAGGCTTAGAGCGTGCAAATATCATGCGGGCAGCTTATGCGATAGAGTACGACTGCATCAATGCATTACAGTTAAAGCCTTCTTTGGAATTTAAGAATATAAAGGGGCTTTTTAGCGGTGGCCAGTTTAACGGCAGCTCCGGGTATGAGGAGGCAGCCGCCCAGGGGATTATGGCGGGAATTAATGCCGCCAGAAAGATAAAGGGGGAGGAGCCGATTGTACTTGACCGCTCTCAGGCATATATTGGCGTGCTGATAGATGACCTGGTGACAAAAGAGACATTAGAGCCGTACCGGATGATGACCTCCAGGGCAGAATACCGGCTGCTGCTTCGCCAGGATAATGCGGATTTGCGTTTAACGGAGATTGGTTATACGCTCGGACTGATTGATGAAGACCGCTATCAGGCTTTTTGCCGCAAGAGGAATCTGATTACCTCTGAGGTGACAAGGCTGAATGAAACGATGGTGGGCGCCAGCCGGGCAGTACAGGCATTCTTGGAGGTAAATGACAGTACTCCTTTAAAAACTGCGGTTTCTATGGCAGATTTGATTCGCCGCCCTGAATTTTCATACGAAAAAATAGCGCCACTAGATTATCAGAGACCGGATTTCAGCAGTGAGCGCTTGTATCGGGAGATTGTGGAGCAGGTAAATATTGAGTTAAAGTATGAGGGCTATATCAAACGGCAGGAACAGCAGGTAGCACATTTTAAAAAGCTGGAAAAAAGAAGGATTCCGGCTGGCATTGATTACAATGACATACAAAATCTGCGCAAGGAGGCCAGACAGAAGCTTGATAAGGTACGTCCGGAAAATATCGGGCAGGCGTCGAGGATTTCCGGCGTATCGCCGGCTGATATCTCGGTGCTGCTGGTCTATATGGGGCAGATGGAGTAAAATGGAGATTTATATGGAGCGGTTGAGAACAGAGGCGGCAAAACGGAGATTTATATGGAGCGGTTGAGAACAGAAGCGGCAAAATGGAATATTGTATTGACGGATGCCCAGCTCACACAATTTCAGGTTTATTATGAATTGCTGGTGGATACGAATAAAGTGATGAATCTGACTGCAATCACGGAATTAGAGGATGTGATACGAAAGCATTTTCTTGATTCACTGGCGTTGGTTAAGGTGTATCCTCAGATAATGGAGTCAGATTATGTGGGAAGAATCATTGATGTAGGTACAGGTGCGGGATTTCCGGGGATTCCATTGAAAATCGCATTTCCACATTTAAGGATACTATTGCTGGATTCTCTGAATAAACGGGTAGGATTTCTCAATACGGTGATAGAAGAAATCGGATTATGTGATATCTCAACAGTTCATTGCCGTGCAGAGGACGGCGCAAGGCAGAAGGAATATCGTGAAGCCTTTGATTTATGTGTTTCCCGGGCGGTGGCAAATCTGGCGGTTTTAAGTGAGTACAGTATCCCATTTTTGAAAAAGGGCGGCTATTTTATTCCTTATAAATCGGGAAATATTGATGAGGAATTAGAACAGGCGAAGGGTGCCGTGACTGTATTGGGGGGAGAGATAGAGGCGGTAAAAAGACTGGAGCTGCCCGGTGGAATTGAGCGCAGTTTTGTGTTTATCCGTAAAAAAAAGGAGACGCCCAAAGCATATCCGAGAAAAGCAGGCACCGCATCTAAAAAGCCCTTGGTTGGGTAAACATAAAAAATGGCTGTCACCAGACAGCCATTTTTTATCATATAGGCAATTCTTCCTATTATTATTGATTATTCGATTTATGACGTTTATTCTTTTCTTTTCTTTTTTGCCGAATCTGATCCTGTTTTTGTTTAATGTTTTCCATCTCTGCTTTTGAGATAAGCTGTGTCTTTTTTATCATGAAAACCCTGTCATCATAAGTATGCTTAAATTTTATTTTCCCTAATATATATCCATGATACCAGCATTTCCCCACACAGAGATAGCTGGTGGAATTATTGGAAAACCATTTAATCTTTTTGTTGATGCGCCGGTTGCACTTTGGACAGTGCAGTGTGAGAAGAACCTTGTCCTCCATTGCCTCGTTTTTCGAGTCAAATTCTCTGGAGATATGCTCACGGTAATTTTTATGGCGGCTGACAATCTCGTCATCCAGTGTTTTTGGATTGTTATAATAATCCACACAGTATTTGTCATCCAGGTTTTTAATCTTCAAATGCTTCATTATCAGGCCGGTATATCTGGCATCATTAATCGCACTGTGAAAGGGCTGGTCTATGGGAATGGATAATCGTTCCACCGCCTTTTCCAGCTTGCAGGCGCCTAAATCCGGGTAGATATCAGCAAAGATATCCTGCAAATTATAAAAATGAAGAGGAGAGGGGAGAGGGTTCATGACATAAAAATCCATGTTCTGCTGCAGATAGTATAAATCCAGGGGACCCCAGGAGCAAAACATAAAATCCTCACCACACCAATCAAGAAATTCCTTGCATACCACGTCAAAATGACGTCCGGTTTTTAAAAATGCTTCGTCATAATGAAGCATTTCCCATATACGCTTTTGCAGCCTCGGATAAATCTGTGGTCTGACAATGCTGCCGTACTCGTCAATGATGTTAAATTTTGCGTCTAATTTGACTGCTCCAATTTCAATGATTTCAAAAGGAAGAAGGTCATTTTCTGTCGCGGAGCTGGAACTCTGATTCCATTCTAAGTCAAATACAATATAGTTCATTGGACTAGAATCCTTTCTGTTCCCTACTCAGCGCGGGGCGGCATCTTCTGCACCTTAGAATAATAAACATCTTCTTTTTTATCATCCTCCAGCATGTCAGAAATATCATTGAGAAGCTGCAGGGTTTCTTTAGATACTGTGTTATTGTTACTGGTTAATTGGATAATTAGCTTGGCAATGCGGTCATTGCCGCTAATCATTTTACTAATATTTTCCTCATCCTTTTTCAGCGAAAGTTTTGTTAAGAGCTTTTGCTGTTCAATCAGCTCATCATTTAAACGCTGGTTGTCTGCCTGTAGATTAGTAATGGTCTGCACCAGCATATCCAGTTTTTCGATAAGAATGGATTCCTCCCGCTTGGCGACAGAATAAATGCCCTTTTCAACCTTGGTCATCTCGGTCTGTTTATCCAAGCTGTCGTTGGAGATATCGTCGATTCTTTTCAAAATCCCGTCCGCTAAAAAATATGTGTCCGCCAGCACGATGGCGCCGAAGGTTATGATCAGGTCAATGCGTTCCGGCATAACCATAATCAGATAAAAAATTACCATCAGTGCGCCCATCATAGCAACAGCACTGATGATTAAATTAAACTTTGGTCGTTGTTTCATTGAGATTACTCCTTTCACAATGCATAATAAACACATTGTAAATGCACTTGGCGGGATTCGAACCCACGGCCTTCCGCTTAGGAGGCGGACGCTCTATCCTGCTGAGCTACAAATGCATGCCGTATAATTAAAATACAGACATACCAATTGTATCGAATTGTTATGTAAATGTCAAGGCAGGGATTTTTTGATTTTCCCCATTTTTTCCAGACAGGGGATTTCATCCAATATTTGAAAAAATGGGAAAGTCAAATTTTTTATAGAAATTAAGTCAGATTTATTCTAAGGTTCATTTTCCCGTCCTTTTTTGTGTAGCATCTTATTTTCGTACATGGCACGGTCTGCGAGCTCACAGGCCTCCGCATATGGCAGTGGATGTTCGGCTGTGCTGATGGCGAATCCGAGACTGACACCCAGATCATAAGGAAGCTGCTGTTGTTTCTTTGTCTGAGTTAGGATTTTATTCATCTTTGTACGCAGTTTTTCCCAATATTTCGGTTCCAGATGGTGTGAAAGCACCTGAAATTCATCACCGCCGTAACGAACGACAAGATCTTTCTCATCAGTACATTCCTGAATCATGTTTGCCGTAATGCAGATGGCGTGATTGCCGGCGAGATGTCCAAAGTTATCATTAATTTTTTTCAGGCCGTCCATATCAATCATTGCAATGGAATAGACTTTTTCGTCCACAAAACGGGAGGCAAAGCGGTTGAGGGCAAAACGGTTGTGTAGACCGGTCATCTGGTCGCACATATGCAGTTTATCTAGTTCCTCGATACTGCGCCTTAATATCATCTGCCGGCGAAGATTTTCAATACTGCTGCATATACTTTCGTGGCAGATGCGGTAATTATATGCCTCAATAGGAAGATATACGTTTAGAAACGCCATATAACCGTAAAGTTTGTTTTTGTGGCGCAATGGATACAGGATAAAGAGGTCGCCTTCCTGTTCTTCCACAGGCACAATGTTTTTAGTCGGATAAGCGAAATTTTGTAAAGTGCCAATTCTGTCTGCCGTACCGGTGATGGCAACCATTGTAGTGTCAAATGTTTTACCCTCCGGCAGAGGTTCATAGCCGGGATCGTTGATGATATATTTCAAATCCTGCTTGTTGATGCAGCAGAAAAATTCCGGACATTGAATCCCGTGAAGCATATTCCGGATACTATCGCCCAGTTCTTCTAAAGATTTTACCGTTTCCAATGCATCATTAAACTGCATGATATAGTTAATATGTCTGCCGGCTTCGGCTGTTTGCAGGACGAGCTGCTGATGCCATTTTCTGGATTCTGGTAAATATTCGGAGTTACAACCGCAACTTTCTCCATAGTATATCTTCCCGGATGAATAATTTTCAATCGGGATTTTTTTTCCTTTTATCATTTCTATCAATAAATGGCAGGCTTTTTCAGCAAGCAGATCATCCCTCCTATCTGAACCGGTAAAGTCAGGACGGAAAATGACACTATTCGAACTGCGGTTTAAAGTACATATAAGAAGATCCTGCGGCACTTTAATGCCCAGTTTTTCCAATTCGAGATACAGGCCGATGGCTACTACATCATGCATACATAAGACGGCGTCTGCGTCATCGATATGATTATCACAGAATGTTTGATGCAGGCGGCGTCCGGCATTAACGGATATAGGGCAGTAAATAATCCTGTCTTCTTCACAGGGAAGGCCATATCTTTTCAATGTATCCTGATAAGCGGTAAGTGCCTCCATGGAAACCACTTCTTTGATAGAAGTCAGAACCAGATTTATTTTCCTGCAGCCGTGTTTTTCAATTAAATGTTCCATCAGTTTGCAAACGGTAGGATAGCTGTCTAAGGACAGAAATGGAGCACCCTCAGTCTGGATATTGACTGTGATAAATGGGATATTTTTCTTTCTCAGTTTTTTTGCAACAGAAGCAAGGAGCATGTGATTTCCGATATTTCCTCCGATGACACAACCGTCAAACATAGTATAGTCGATGATATCATAAATCGTGGTATCTCCATAAGGAATCGGCTCATTGTCTAAAAAAATTCCAAAGTTGGAAATCACATACATCACATAACCGCCTATGGATTTTAATGTTTTATGCATGGATGATGCAATGTTTTTTTGACGTTCAAAATTGGAAGCACTAGTAATCAATGCGATTCTCTTTAAATTTTCCATAATCATCCTCCCGTGTTGAAATGGGTATACATAAAAAATTATAATATAGTTGTTTTTCTTTTTTTCTCAGATAATATATCCCTGCAGCCAGATAATTCCTTTAAAACGGCGTCCAAGCATAGGCTCGCCCAAGAGATCTTTGGCGTTTATACAAAGCTCTAAAAGAATGTCATTACAATTTAGAGAGAGAATCCAAAATTTCTCCTTTGTCAGCGCATTGACCCCCAAATTAAATGCCATGATAACGCCGATAATGGAATATTGGTCACACTCCACACCGTAAGGCATCAGGGATGTATCAACAATGGAAAGAATATCCTCTTTTTCCAAACGATGGGATATCAGTGTATAGGTATCCATATCTGTCAGCGATAAATGATCCATGGCATCTGAGTCACCGTTTCGGGCGGCGAGAATCAATTCATTGCGGAACGCCTTTTCCGTCATTGTCTTTAGAAGATTGATTACTGTGTGACTGCTGTTGCCAAGAAGAATCGTTCCCTCTATAGATAAGGCTCCCAATCTCACATCTGTAATTTTGTGGTTTGATACATTGCTCCAGCAGCGTCTCACATAATCGGAAATGTTTTGCAGGAAAAAAATAAGGGGACAGCCAATGTTCAAATCGTCACAAAATGCTTCATATGCTTCCTTGTCGGAAATTTTCTTCATACTGATAGAATCCTCCGAGGATATCAGGTCTCCCTTGCAAAAAGGGAAGCAGTGGTCGAGATGAAAGATATCCTCTTCATCATACTCCCCAACAACGGTAATCCCCACATTATTACCAAAGGTCTTATTAATCTGCACAAGACTACATCCCGACGCAATCGGTGTTATAATCCGTTCGTCGGGAGAAGTTTTTACATATTCAATTAAATTATCCAGCTCTTTTCTTCTGTTAACGGAAGAAAAGCCAATGGCTCTCAGGTAATCATGCATAAGCAGGATCCTCTCAAAAATAATGATTTTGTGTTTATAACTCGTCCTCTAACACATCTTCCGAAGCAATCGCCTGTTGCAGCGCTGCTTTTTCTTCATCGGAGAGTACAACATAGGATTCACCGCCGATAATCTCTTTGGCATAGGTGAAGCAGCCTTCTCTCGAATGCATACAATTTAGAATAATACCGTCATTTTTTGCATTTAGAAGGGCAAGGGAAAAGCTTAGGGTTCCGCTCATCTGGTTAAAGGCGTCATATTTAATCAGTCCCATTTTCCGGATACAACGACTCATGTTTTGTTTTGTCTTTTTATATTCTCTGGCACGATGATTATCATTTTTCCGAATCTTATCCATATCTGAAAATGCAGATACAATGATAGATTCTAAATCTTTAGCGGATTTTCCGTGCATCAGGCTGTCATAGCGTTTTGTCAGCTTGCTAATCTTCCCAAGAGACACCAATACCATGATAAATAGAAGGAATATAAGTGCTAATTGACCAATTACAATATATTCTATTGAAATTCCCCAATTATTGAAGATATCTGTTACTGTCATGTCAGCCCCCTGTTAAATATCTTTATTCATACTATAAAGCATTTCAGTAATTCGTTCCAATTCATCCTGGGAAAAATAAGAAATTTCAATTTTTCCTTTGTTATTGTCCTTCGCTTTAATTTCAATTTTTGAACCGAGAATATGCTTCAGTCTGTCCTCAATATCCCGGTAAATATATCCGTGGTCTACAGTGACGGCAGCTTCCTTTGCAGCCTTCTTATCAGAGGCGGCA
>CAMWOF010000107.1 GCA_947175805.1 uncultured Clostridiaceae bacterium | reverse complement strand
CTATGTATATCGGATTTTCATTTCCAAATACGTCACGCCAATGCCCCTTATGCGGCGGCTCGTCACGCATGACGTAATCATATCCCGCAAGCAAATCCCTTGCTCCCTTAATATTCCTTAATCTCATCTTCCCACGCTTCCTTCTGTTTTATAGCTTTTATATTACATTATCCTACTCTACCAAAAATCCGATGCCCGCACAAGTAAAAAACATAGAAAAAAGTACCAAAATTTCTGTTGTTTCGTTGACACTGAACCCGCAATATAATATGATATCTATGTATGGGTTGCTGCAAATGGCACATCCCTAAAAGGAGATCTGAATGAAACGACTTTTATCCATATATTTGGTTTTAATAGTACTGCTCTATACGGCGGTATATGTACAAGCCACGGAGCCCGGCACCGATGATGCGGCAGATGGAACCACGGAGGCTCCGCTAATCCAGACAACCGAATACCCGGACGAGCCCACCAGACAGCCGGATTTGGCATCGGAGGCGGCCATCGTTATGGACGCCAAAACCGGAACGGTCTTATATGACAAAAATGCCTATATACCGGAATATCCGGCAAGTATTACCAAGATTATGACCTGCCTGCTTGCGCTGGAAAACACTGCGATGGGGGACATTGTTACATTTTCCAACAATGCTGTCTACAGCATTGGCCGACGCACCAGCAATGTGGGCTTAAAAGAGGGAGAAATCATCACTGTAGAAGAGTGCTTAAAGGCGTTGATGATTGAATCCGCAAACGAAGCAGCGGTGGCGCTGGCAGAAAAAATTTCCGGCTCGGAGGAAGCGTTTGCCGAACTGATGAATGAGCGGGCAGCGCAGCTCGGCTGCAAAAACACACACTTTGCTAACCCTCACGGCCTGCACGACGCCAACCATTATACCAGCGCCTACGACATGTCGCTTATTTTAAGGGCGGCCTTAGAGTATCCCTCATTCCGCAGCCTGTCCTCCATGATTAACGGCGAGATATCCACCACGAACCTCACCGATGAGGTACGCCCGCTGTGGAACGCACTGAAAATGATACGCCCCAGCAGCAAATACTACTATGAGAACATTGAGGGCGGCAAAACCGGATATACGACAGAGGCGAACTGCACACTGGCCACCTTTGCAAAAAAAGGCGATATGGAGCTGATTTGTATCGTGCTCAACTGCACCAGCAGAAAAAACACCTACAGCGATACAAAAGCAATTTTTGATTATTGCTTTAACAATTTCAGCTACACTTATCCCCTGGAGAATTTTTCATTTGTCAATGGGGATTATAATGACAATATCATACTGTCAAATTTCTACAAATCCGTTTCCAAGGATTTGCTTAACCTGTCTATAGACAAGGAGTTTTGCCTGGTATTAAACAACAGCATGGATGCCGAAGCCGTATCCACAAATATCTCGTATGCGCGGGGGGCAAACACAGGCACACTGGGACAATTGGAATTTACCTATAACGGAGAAGTGATAGGCAGTACAGCAATAGAATATAAATCTTACGGCATGCCCTCCACGGAGGAGGAAGAGGCCGTAATTGCTGCGGATGCCCCGGTGACGGATGCCACAGAAGCAACAGAAGCTCCAACAAATGCCACCACCCGGACAGAGGCAGACACAGCGGCGACGGACGCACCGCCTGCAAAAAAGGAAAAAGCAAAGGGCATCGGAAACACAGCCTTCAAAGTTTTCCTGATATTGGTTGTTTTATTTTTCTTATATATTATTTACATTAACATTGTTCGCTACTTAAACCGGCTGCACAGAAGACGGAGAAGAAGACGCAGGAGACCCCCTGTACGCAGATATTAGAGGAGAAGCAAGGGGGCAATACAATATAGAGGATGAAAGGTAGAGGCGCAAATATGGAGTATGTAACCAAAGAAAATCTGAATATTATCAAACAGTCCAACGAACAGATGCTGTCCTATTTCCAATCTGTCTACATCACAAAGCTGGAGTCCCTGCAGGGCTTAAAAACCGAAAGCTTTGAGATTGAGGTTAAGATTGAGGAATTGGAGAAAACCAAGCGTTTGTATGCCTTTAAGTCAAATGACTCTAAGAGCATTTTCTCCCCGCTGTCACCAAACCCTGCATCGGAGAATGAAAAGAGCCGCGTCATTGACACACAGCTCCACGACCTCTACGGCGCAAAGGCGGTGCTTGCAGCCCGCATTGCCACCTTAGAGCAGGAGCTTTCCTCCATACAGGAAAAGCTGGAGCTTTTGGGGAAGGCAGCCACTGCCATCGGCACGCTGTCCATGGAGCAGGTCATTACAGACAAGGATGAGGGCCAGACGGAAGATGCCTTTGCCTATAACGCAGCAGAGGAGGATACAACGCCCCACGGCTATAATGTCCTTATGCTGGAGGAATTCCACAATACGCAGATGGCTCATATGCTGTCCCACTTTATCAAGGATCCGCTTTTAAACAACCAGAACAAGCAGGAAGTGCTGGGCTGGCTTTTGAACTCTGATTTAGACCGCTGCCGGGTAACCCTGACCGAGATTCAGAACAACACCGATGAAATGTTAGAGTGTATTGACGATTTGATTAACCGTCTGCAGCATCCGATTGACATGAAGCAGCCAATCTGGATGACTTTAGATGACTTCATCACCAAATACCGCGACGACCACCCGGAATGTGTCATTGAAGCGGATATTGACTGCCCGGAGCCGGACATCTCCATCCCGCCGATTATTATGATAACTTTTATGCAGGCGCTCACGGAGATATTTGAAAATATATTTAAACATTCCAATGCCAACAAGGTTACGGCCAAAATCATTATCAGCAACCGGCTGATTGACGTGTTTATCAATGATAACGGCGTGGGAATCCAAAGCGATTATCTTTCCACCAGCAAATGGTACAGCGGTCTGCACAGGCTGCATGAGGCTATCTATCTGCTGGATGGCAAAATTAAGATACAAGGAGATTTAATCAGCGGCACCAACGTGCGGTTTTCATTTCCCGTTAATCAGGTGCCCATGACACATTAGAGACGGGTATTGCGGGGAGGCAATACACAAATTATAGGAAGGACGCAGGCAGTTTTCCCGCCTGCAGATTGGTAGTAGACATGAAATCAAAAATTATTGAACTGTTAACCGCCCATGTTGAAGGGCTCACCGCTGAGGAAATTAACACTCTAATCGAGATTCCGCCTAAGCCGGAACTGGGGGATTTTGCATTTCCCTGTTTCCGTCTGGCAAAGACCATGAGAAAAGCGCCGCAGATGATTGCGGCGGATATTAAGGATGCGCTGGGTGATGTCGATTTTCTTGAGAAAATCGACGTACAGGGCGCATATCTCAATTTCTATATCAATAAAAGCATCTATGTTAAAACCATGCTGGACACTGCCCTTTGCCCCGGCTATGGCAACTCTGACATAGGCGAGGGACAGACAATCTGTATCGACTATTCCTCTCCCAACGTGGCAAAAAACTTTCATGTAGGGCATTTGAGAACCACTATTATCGGCAATTCCCTCTACAAAATCTTTTCCAAGCTGGGCTATCATGTAGAACGCATCAACCATTTGGGCGACTGGGGCACACAGTTTGGCAAGCTCATTGTTGCCTATAAGACCTGGGGCAGCAAGAAGGCTGTAGAAAAGGACGGCATTGCCGAGCTGATGAAACTCTACGTAAAATTTCATGCCGAGGCGGAGAAGGATGACAGCCTGAACGATGACGCCAGAGCATGGTTTGCGAAAATGGAGCAGGGGGATGAAGAGGCCTTAAGCATCTGGCAATGGTTTAAGGATATCAGTCTGGTGGAGTACAAACGCACCTATGCGCTGCTGGGTATGGAATTTGACCATTACACCGGCGAAAGCTTTTACCGGGACAAGACACAGGCAGTCATAGATATCCTGAAGGAGAAAAACCTGCTGACCGAGAGCGAGGGTGCAAACATCGTAGATTTGGAAGCCTACGATATGGCGCCGTGCCTGATTACAAAAAAGGACGGCAGCTCCATCTATGCCACCCGTGACCTCGCCGCGATTTACTATAGAAAAAACACCTACCATTTCAGCAAATGCCTTTATGTTACCGGTCAGGAGCAAAAGCTGCATTTTGCACAAGTATTTAAGGTAATTGAGCTTATAGGAAATGACTGGGCAAAGGATCAGCTCGTTCACATTCCCTACGGCCTGGTCAGCTTAGAGGGGGCAAAGCTCTCCTCGAGAAACGGCAACATCATATATGCTGAGGAAATCCTAACGGATGCCATTGCCAAGATTCGCGAAATCATTGAACAAAAAAATCCCGACCTTCCCGATAAGGACGAGGTTGCGAAGAAGGTGGGAATCGGCGCAATCCTGTTTCACGACCTTTACAACCAGCGCATTAAGGACGTTTCCTTCCGCTGGGACAAGGTATTAAACTTTGACGGGGAAACCGGCCCCTATGTGCAATATACCTATGTACGATGTGCCAGTATTCTCCGCTCCCTTCCGGATTTTAAGCCGGATACCGATATTGATTACAGCCTGATTACTGACAGTGCTTCCATGGAGCTTCTAAAAGAGCTTGTCCGCTTCCCAGAGGTTATTCTGGCAGCAGCCGAGAAATATGAGCCGTCTATGGTGGCACGATATACAATTGCAGTTGCACAGGCGTTCAATAAGTTTTATAATGACAATCGAATCAATGTGGAGGATGCTTCTTTGAGAACCGCCAGGGTCACTCTGGTATATATCACAGGCAGAATACTTCGCGATGCATTGGAGCTTTTAGGCATCGAGTGCCCGGAGCAAATGTAAATATAAAATGCGAGGGGCAATACAATATTAGGAGGAAAATCATGTTAGATATTAAATTTGTCAGAGAAAATCCTGACCTGGTAAAGCAGAATATAAAAAATAAATTTCAAGAGAATAAGCTGCCCTTGGTGGACGAGGTCATTGAATTAGATGCGAAAAGCCGCGCCATTAAGCAGGAGGCAGATTCCCTGAGGGCAGAAAAAAACACGCTATCCAAACAAATCGGCGCCCTCATGGCACAGGGCAAAAAGGAAGAGGCAGAAGAGATAAAGGCAAAGGTGGCTGCCAATGCCGCCCGTCTTGCCGAACTGTCCAAGCTAGAGCCGGAGCTTGCTGAACAGGTGACCAAAATCATGATGATGATTCCTAACATCATCGACCCGAATGTGCCGATTGGCAAGGACGATACCCAGAACGTGGAGGTTGAGAAGTTCGGCGAGCCTGTAGTTCCCGATTTTGAAATTCCTTACCACACGGAGATTATGGAGAAATTTAATGGTATTGATTTGGATGCCGCCAGAGATGTGGCGGGCAATGGCTTCTACTACCTGATGGGCGATATTGCCCGGCTGCACTCCGCCGTGATATCCTATGCCAGAGATTTCATGATAAACCGGGGCTTTACCTACTGTGTGCCACCGTTTATGATTCGCAGCAATGTGGTGACAGGCGTTATGAGCTTTGCCGAGATGGATGCCATGATGTATAAGATTGAAGGAGAGGATCTCTATCTGATTGGCACTAGTGAACATTCCATGATTGGCAAATTTATTGACAAAATAATAGATGAATCAACGCTGCCTCAGACGCTAACCAGCTACTCCCCTTGCTTCCGAAAGGAAAAGGGCGCCCACGGCATTGAGGAGCGGGGCGTATACCGCATCCACCAATTTGAAAAGCAGGAAATGATTGTGGTATGTAAGCCGGAGGACAGCCGGATTTGGTTTGACAAGCTGTGGCAGAATACTGTAGATTTATTCCGCACACTCGATATTCCAGTGCGCACCTTAGAGTGCTGCTCCGGTGACCTGGCAGACTTAAAGGTTCGCTCCATTGATGTAGAGGCATGGTCTCCGCGGCAAAAAAAGTATTTTGAAGTAGGAAGCTGCTCCAATCTGGGCGATGCACAGGCGCGCCGCCTGAAAATCCGCATTAAGGCGGAGGACGGCAGCAAATACTTTGCCCATACTCTGAACAATACCGTTGTTGCGCCGCCGCGTATGCTGATTGCATTTCTGGAAAACAACTTAAATGCTGACGGAACCGTCAATATCCCAGAGGCCTTAAGGCCTTATATGGGCGGCATAGACAAAATCAAATAGCCTGCATATAAAAGCAAAACTGTCTGCACAGATAGTTTTGCTTTACAGTATAGCATTTGCAGACATCATAACGAGGTGATAACGTGAACATAATTATTGCAGGAGAAGGAAAAGTAGGCATGACCCTGACAAAAAAGCTATTAGCTGAAGGACATGACCTGACCGTAATCGATATCAAACAGCACATTTTGGATATCATTGTAGAGCGCTTTGACGTTATGGCTTTAGAGGGCAACTGTGCATCCATGGACGTGCTTGCCCAGGCAGACATAAAAAACGCAGATTTATTTATCGCTGTGACAGGCTTAGATGAAATTAACCTATTAAGCTGCATGACAGCCCACAAAATGAACCCGGAGCTGCACACCATTGCCCGTATCCGCAACCCGGAATACAGTAACCAGGTGTATGAAATGCGGGACATTTTCGGTCTTTCCATGACTGTTAACCCGGAGCGGCAGGCGGCAATTGAAATTGACCGACTCTTAAAATACCCCGGCTTTGTAAAGCGGGACACCTTTGCCAAGGGAAGGGTGGAGATTGTAGAGCTGCGAGTAGATGACGAAAGCAAGCTTTGTAATGTCTCACTGATGAATTTGGGCGACATCATCAAATGCAAGGTTTTAGTCTGCGCTGTCAGCCGAAATGGCTCCGTTGTCACCCCAGACGGTAACTTTGTGCTGCAATCCGGTGACAGGCTTTTTGTTACCGCACCGGCAAACAATCTGGCAACACTGCTCCGTAATTTAGGCCTGCTGAAGCATAAAGCAAAAAATGTGCTTCTCTGCGGCGGCGGACGCGTCAGCTTTTACCTGGCGCAGCTTTTAGAAAAAAGCGGTGTTAACGTACAGCTTATTGAAAATAACAGAGCACGCTGCATTGACCTGGCCAACCAGCTTCCGGGGGTAAATGTGATTCAGGGGGACGCCAGCAGCACCTTTGTCTTAGATCAGGAGGGAATTGGCTCCTGTGATGCATTGGTCAGCATGACCGGCTTAGACGAAATGAATATGATTATCTCCATTTACGGGCAAAAATGTAAAGTACCGCAAATTATCACTAAGGTAGACCACACAGACAACAGCAGTATCCAGGACAGCCTGCCCTTAGGCAGCGTAGTTTGCCCGAAGGAGCTTTGCTGTAACAATATTGTGCGCTATATGCGCGCCATGCAAAATAAAACCGGCGCCGCCCTGACAGTACACGCCATTGCCGACGGGCAGGCGGAGGCGTTGGAATTTTTTGTGGATGAGCAGACACTGCACTGCGGAGAGCCCTTAAAGCAGCTAAAAATCCGTAAAAATGTTCTGATTGCCTGCATAATGCACGGCATGCAGACCATCATTCCAAACGGTGATTCCACATTTGTCAGAGGAAACCGTATTATTGTGGTTTCCAGCCAGAATGTCATGATTCATCAAATCAATGACATTTTTGAAGCTTGATACAGGATGTAGCATCCAACATAGGAGGCAGGAAAAGATATGAATTACAAAATGTTAGGACGGATGATTTCCCAAATTCTTATGGTAGAAGGCATATTTATGATTCCCGCAATGGGCATGAGCCTGTACGACGGAAACTGGAATGCCGTCTGGGGATTCTTTTATACAATCTTAGTAA
>CAMWOF010000106.1 GCA_947175805.1 uncultured Clostridiaceae bacterium | reverse complement strand
ATTTCTAAGTGGGAGTGTGGCAAGGGAATTCCTGAGCCGTCCCTTATGCTGCCGCTTTGTAATATTTTGCAAATAAATGTGAATGAGCTTTTATCGGGGAGCCGTTTGTCTGAAGACGAATATACAAAACAGGCCGAGGAAAATGTAATCAGCCTAATGCAGGAGAAGGGAGAGCTGCACCGTAATAAAAATCTGGCGGCAGTGGCTTACGTTATGGGAGTATTGCTTCTGTTTGTGGTTTTGTTTTTAACAAGCTTTATGGATGGGAAGTCTTATTTAGCATTTTTTATTGACTTCCCTACATTATTAATACTGCTCACGTTTTTAATTATATTTCTGCCCGTGGCAGGGCTGGGGCGGGATTTTTTGAAAGCATTCCAATATGTTTACGGAAAAAAAGAACCGCAGTGTAAAGCGGAGTTGTGGTGCGCTTATGAATCAGTAAAATTGGCAGGGCGGATTCTGCTTTTTGGTGGGGTTCTGCTTTCCCTTATTTCCATGGTATTGGTTCTGGCGAAGCTCATGACGCCGGAAGAGATTGGTTCTCATGTTGCAGTGACGGTGATAAGCATAGTATATGGATTGTTAGGGAATATTCTTCTTTTACCGATACAGAGCTATTTGCGGCTTGCCCTTATGGAGCAGCAGGAAAAGGAAGCTCAATAAATGTTATGGATGGGAGGCATTTTGTTTTATGAAAAAAAACAGGGCGGCTATTATGGGCTTTATTTTTTGTTTTGCAATGATTACATATGGGATTGCCAGTAACGGCGGTTTGGGAACCATAGGAAGGTTTTTGCATTTCCCATCAGCCGTTGTTACATTTGGGGGCGCATTTTTTGCGGTCATGATAACATCGGATTCCTTTCAGGATTACAAAGACGGCCTGAAATGCTTTCTGCACGCTTTTGAGCAGGTAAAATATACGGTCGATGAAATTTCGGCGCAGATAATATCTATGTCGGAGGTGGCGAGAAAGGATGGGCTTTTAGCGCTGGAGGAGCATACTGAGGGCATTGAAAATGAAATGCTGAAGAAGGGCGTCCGCCTCGTGGTAGACGGTACAGACCCGGAGCTGGTGCGGGATATATTGGAAACAGAGAAAATCCATATAGAGGAACGGGATGAAAAAAGAATACAGTTTTGGAAGGATTTAGGTGCTTACGCTCCGGCGTGGGGCATGGTTGGAACGCTGCTGGGACTGATTAACATGATGCACGTTATGGGCGACAACCCCGACCAGATTGGCGTAGGCATGGGGCTGGCGCTGATAACAACACTGTATGGCTCGCTCTTGGCAAACTGGGTCTGTATTCCCATCGCCAGAAAGCTGCAAAAAAGCGGTGACCAGGAAAGCCTCATTATGGATTTGGTCATCGAGGGCGTGCTGTCCATTCAGGCAGGGGAAAATCCGAACCTCATCCGGGAAAAAATCCGGTCATTCAGAGAGAGCAGAGAGGAAAATTAGAGTGCATGTAACGAATTGTTTGTATGTAAATAAAAATTAGGTGTGTTCGATGGCGGCACACCTAATTTTATATTGGGCTTACCGATAATAACTATCTGTAAGCTTCTTTTTTGCGCTCGCCGGATATTTTCCTTATTGCACAATCAAATTGCATATATAGACGAGTTTCGTAATTGCTTAGCTATAAATACATAAAAGAAAAAATTATTTGTATTTTTTTAAATAATAGTTGACAACATATGAATATATGAATATAATAACATATGAACGGATGAACATATGTTGAAATGATAGACATAGGAGGT
Organism: uncultured Clostridiaceae bacterium; assembly: GCA_947175805.1. Taxonomy (GTDB): domain Bacteria; phylum Bacillota; class Clostridia; order Lachnospirales; family Lachnospiraceae; genus RGIG6919. The sequence continues at coordinate 6,055 of CAMWOF010000106.1, read as the reverse complement.
ATACATGGCAAAGAGCAAAAATGAAAATATGGGCGATTTCCTTGCGGTTCACCAGGATGTCGTGAAAAGAGTGTTAGAGACACAGCCGGAGGATGAGGTACTCTATGAGCTGGCAGAGATTTTTAAAGTATTTGGGGATTCCACCCGTATCCGTATCCTGTATGCGCTCATTGAAAGCGAGCTTTGCGTAGGAGACATCGCCCAGATTTTAAATCTGGGACAGTCGGCGGTCAGCCACCAGTTAAAGATTTTAAAGGATGCAAAGCTGGTGAAATTCCGCAGGGAAGGGAAGGTTGTAATCTATGCATTGGATGATGACCATGTGAGAAATATTCTCAATATGGGCATGGAGCATATTGAGGAGTGAGCGGCCGCCGAGCAAAGCGAGGGGGCAATATAATATTATAATTATAGAGAAAGGGGATTTTTATTATGAAGAAGACATATGGTGTTGAGGTTGACTGTGCAAACTGTGCTGCAAAGATGGAGGAGGCTGTTAAGGCGACAAAGGGTGTGAAGGATGCTTCCCTGAGCTTTATGACGCTAAAGCTGAAGGTGGAGTTTGATGAGGGCGCAGATGTGGACGCGGTGATGAAGGAAGCCTATAAAAATTGCAAAAAGGTAGAGGATGACTGTGAGATATTCCTGTAGAAGCAATACAAGCGGGAGGCGAAACCATTATGACGAAAAAACAAAAAAATGTATTATACAGAATCATCATAGCGGCAGTGTTGGTGGCGGGTCTGGCGGTGGCGGACCATATGCTGGATTTGCCTAAGCTGCCAAAGCTTTTGATCTACCTTGTCCCGTATTTTGTGATTGGCTATGACATCTTGAAGAAGGCGGGCAAGGGTATTTTAAACAAGCAGGTTTTTGATGAGAATTTTCTGATGGCGGTGGCAACTGTGGGCGCCATGTGTCTGGGGGAATTTCAGGAGGGCGTGGCGGTTATGCTCTTTTATCAGATTGGCGAGTTGTTCCAGTCCTGTGCCGTGGGCAGGAGCCGGAAGAATATTGCTGCGCTCATGGATATCCGCCCCGATTACGCAAATGTCATGGTGGACGGGCAGCTTAAAAAGGTTGACCCGGACGAGGTAGAAATTGGTGCGGAGATTGTTGTAAATCCTGGTGAAAAGGTGCCGATTGACGGCGTGATTGTTGAGGGCAGCACGACCTTGAATACCAGCGCGCTGACCGGCGAGAGCGTGCCAAGGGAGGCGGCTTGCGGGGATGAGATTATCAGCGGTTGTATCAATATGACGGCTGTGATTAAGGTTCGTACTACAAAGGAGTTTGGAGATTCCACAGTTTCTAAAATACTGGATTTGGTAGAAAATTCCAGCATGAAGAAGTCCCGCTCGGAAAATTTTATCACAAGGTTTGCAAAATACTATACACCTGCTGTGTGCTACAGCGCGCTGGCGCTGGCAGCTTTGCCGCCTGTCTTTCGGATGCTTATGGGCATGGATGCATGTTTTGGGGACTGGGTAATTCGTGCGCTCACATTTTTGGTTATCAGTTGTCCGTGTGCGTTGGTCATATCTATTCCGCTTAGCTTTTTTGGCGGTATCGGCTGCGCCTCCACTAATGGCATTTTGGTAAAGGGTTCTAACTACCTTGAGGCATTGGCGGATACGAAATATATTGTGTTTGACAAGACCGGGACACTGACAAAAGGTGTGTTTGAGGTTACCGGAAGCTATCCGGCAAATGGATTTACGAAAGAGCAGCTTTTATATTATGCTGCCTATGCGGAGAGTGGCTCCAGCCATCCTATCAGCGTCAGCTTAAAGCAGGCGTTTATGGCTTCTGCGGGGGATAAGGCTTCGTCAGATGCTGAGGATGCCGAGGGAAAAATGAATTTGGAGCATGTGGAAAATATTGAGGAGATTGCCGGGCATGGTGTGCAGGCAGTGGTGGACAAAAAGCAGGTGGCGGCAGGAAATGCCAGGCTGATGAAACGGCTGGGTCTTGAGATTGAAAATACTCATGAGGGCGGCACTGTGGTTCACGTAGCGGTGGATACTGTATATGCGGGCTGTATCACGATTTCGGATGTGGTAAAGCCAACCTCTGAGGCAGCTATGAAAGCGCTGAAAAAGAGCGGTATCAAACAGACGGTGATGCTGACTGGAGATGCGAAGAAGACTGCGGATCAGGTGGCCGCCCAGATTGGCATTGATGTGGTGAAAAGTGAGCTTTTGCCGGCGGATAAGGTGTCTGAGGTGGAAAAGCTGCTGGAAGCCAAGAGTGAGAAGGAAAAGCTGGCATTTGTGGGAGACGGTATCAATGATGCGCCGGTGCTTTCTAGGGCGGACATTGGAATTGCCATGGGTGCATTAGGCTCTGATGCGGCAATTGAGGCGGCAGATATTGTGCTGATGGACGATGACCCGGCGAAGATTTCCCTTGCCATGAAAATTTCACTGCGGACGCTGAAAATCGTGAAGCAGAATATTATATTTGCTCTGGCGGTAAAGGCTGTATGCCTGGTGTTAGGCGCTCTCGGTATTGCCAACATGTGGCTTGCCATTTTTGCCGATGTGGGTGTTATGGTTATCGCCGTGCTAAATGCCACACGGGCGTTGAAAATCCGCCCATAAGGTGATAGCGGCTGTTGGGAGTTGCAGAAATTGTGACTGGATTGATTTCAAACTACAAATACAAAGATTATTGACATTTTTTTCCGTTTCCTTTATAGTAGAAAAAGAAGTTTTAGAATTGCATAATACTTGAGGGAGTAGTTTGCGCCACGGCGTGGTTTGTCAACAGTCCCGGTTTTCGACCTTTTTAAGGGCAGCGAGAACCTGGCAAATCTTAAAAAATGAGACTCATGTGTGTTTTTTATTCTATGGTGCACAATATTACCATGGAATGAAAAGCATGCATGAGTTTTTGTTATCATGATAAAGGCGCAAACCGTTAAGTATGACAACAAGGTAATTGCCAAATAAAAAAAGAAAGAGGTATGGTGTGTATGAATGAAATGGTAGTTGCAGTTATTTTATTGCTGGCAGGCTTTGTCCTGCTGATTAAGGGTGCGGACTTTTTTGTGGAGGGAAGCTCCTCCGTGGCGAAAAGGCTTAGGGTTCCGTCTATTATTATCGGTTTAACAATCGTGGCAATGGGTACAAGCCTGCCGGAATGTGCGGTCAGCGTTACGGCGTCTTTAAGCGGCAGCAATGGACTTGCCATCAGTAATGCGGTGGGCTCTAATATTTTTAATTTGATGGTGGTATGTGGGTTCTGCTCGCTGTTTGCACCGCTGACGGTACAGAAGGATACGCTTAAAAAGGAATTTCCCCTGTCCATTATCTGCGCGGTTCTGCTGGCAGGGTTAGGCTTGTGGGGCATGTCCGTGGGGCGTGTTGACGGAATCTGCTTTATTGTGATATTTCTTGTTTACCTTATTATGATGGTGTTAAATGCTCTGAAGGCAAGGAAGGAAAGCGCAGGACAGGAACAAGAGAGCACAAAGATGATTCCGGTATGGCTTTGTGTTGTGTACATTCTCGGAGGAGCCGCAGCCATTAAATTTGGCGGTGATTTTGTTGTCAACGGTGCGTCAACGGTGGCATCCAAATTTGGGTTGTCCGACACCCTGATTGGACTGACCATTGTCTCTATGGGAACAAGCCTGCCGGAGCTTGTGACCTCTGCGGTGGCTGCGAAGAAAAATGAAGTGGATATGGCAGTGGGAAATGTAATTGGCTCTAACATTTTCAATATTCTGCTGGTGCTTGGTATTGCCGGAGCAATCAGTCCGATGGCGATTGTCATGGAAAACATCATTGATATTTTGGTTTTGATTGTGATGAGTGCTGTTGTTCTGTTGTTTGCGAATTCCAAGCACAAGATTGAGCGCGGGGAAGGTATTATGATGCTGGTTGCCTATGCGGTTTATATGGTTTATATTTGTATAAGGTAATAAAATGGCAGCCGAAAAATGAAAGCAGGCAGATATGAAAAAATATGAGCATATAATCAAAGCAGTGTCTCCCGGCTCTATTGCCGAAGAAATGGAGATGGAGCCGGGGGATGTGCTTCTGGCAGTAAATGACCAGGAGCTTCAGGACGTCTTTGATTATCGTTTCCTTATACAGAATGAATATATTGAGGTGTTAATCAGAAAATCGGACGGCGAGGAGTGGCTGTTGGAGATTGAGAAGGATTATGACGAGGATTTGGGGCTGGAATTTGAAAACAGCCTGATGAGCGAGTACCGCTCCTGCTGTAATAAATGCATTTTCTGCTTTATCGACCAAATGCCGCCGGGGATGCGGGATACGTTATATTTCAAGGACGATGATTCCCGGCTGTCCTTTATGCAGGGAAATTACATTACTCTCACCAATATGCAGGAAAAAGATATTGAGCGGATTATAGAAATGCGTCTGGCGCCCATAAACATTTCCGTGCAGACCACCAACCCGGAGCTTCGATGTAAGATGCTAAATAACCGCTTTGCCGGGGAGAAGCTAAAGCTCATAGACAGGCTTTATGAGGGGCAGGTGGAGATGAACGGGCAAATCGTGTGCTGTAAGGGCGTCAATGACGGGGCGGAGCTTGAGCGTTCTATTTTGGATTTGGCAAAATATCTTCCCTTTATGCGCAGTGTGTCTATCGTGCCTGCGGGGATTACAAAATACCGGGACGGACTGTTTCCTCTTGTGCTTTTTACAAAGGAGGAGGCCGGGGAAATTATTGATTTGATTGAGAGCTTTCAGAAGGACTTTTATCAGAGGTTTGGGCTGCACTTTGTGCATGCCAGCGATGAGTGGTATATTTTGGCGGAGCGGGCGTTTCCTGAGGAGGAGCGTTATGACGGCTACATCCAACTGGAGAACGGCGTGGGCATGATGCGTTTGTTGATGTCAGAGTTTGAGGAGGCGTTTTTCGCATGGAAGGAAGATAAGGATGCCAGGCGGCTTTCCGGGACGGTGACAGAAACATTGACCATTGCCACTGGCAGGCTGGCATATTCTACGGTGCAGCACATGGCAAAACGCATGATGGAAGCCTTGCCGGGCTTACAGATTCATGTGTATGCTATCAGAAATGATTTTTTTGGGGAGACGATTACGGTATCCGGCCTGATAACGGCGCAGGATTTGATAAAGCAGCTCAAGGAAAGACAGGCAGCAGGAGAGGATTTGGGAAGTCGGCTTTTGATTCCTGCCAATATGCTTCGCGCAGGCGAGGACGTCTTTCTGGATGACTTGACCACAGCAGATGTAGAGCGGGAATTAAACCTGCGTTTGACGGTGGTGGCACCCGGAGGCAGAGATTTTATTGATGCAGTGCTGGAGCAGGAAAGCGTCCGTGACGATAAGGCTGCCATAGGCAGCCTGGAGGAAGACCGTATTGTGTATGCCCCACTTTATGACCGATAAAAACCACTTGTATGCGTACATTTAGTGGGGTTTATATGCGTACATCCAGCGGGGAATAGCCCGCCTTTCCCTCTATAGCTGCCTTCTTAAGCAGCTCCACCAGCTCTTTTGAGAGAAGCTTTGCCTCATCACTGATATCTGCCATGGATTCCTCATTCTCCTTGCCGGCGACCATAGCCAGCAGCTCCAGTAATCCATCGTCTTCATCGTTGTCAACCAGCGCTTCCAGCTCCTCAGGCAGTTCTTCATCTTCGTCAATGCCGAGCGCCTTCTTAAGCAGCTCCCTTCTTCGCTCCTCTTTTGTCTTTGGTGCATGCTTTTCTGCTTCTTCAGCAACCTTTTCGCCCCATTCCTGGGCCTCGTCCAGTGCATGGAGCGCCTGTTCCTGATTGTAAGCCATTTTCGCGGCTGCAATCTCGTCATTATAATTGTGGAGCGCAGCTAGCTTATGTTTGATTTCTTCTACTGTACTGCACTCACTGTTTTTCAGGTTTGCTTTCTGGTTTTCCCAGAATTCTATCTGACCCTGCATTTTTTCCTGCCGCTTGATTTTTTCCTGTGTGCTTTTCAAACCGCCGTTTTGCAGCATCGGAAGCTGGCCCGCATATAAAGAGCCAGAGCCTGTGATTTTGCCCGGGGCTGTGTTTTTGTTAAAGGATGTC
>CAMWOF010000105.1 GCA_947175805.1 uncultured Clostridiaceae bacterium | reverse complement strand
ATTCCGTATTGGGGCTTTGACGCAGATGCGGATTGCTCTTATACGGCGATGGGTGGCAGAAGAAAAACCGTGCGTTATAAGGACAGTAACGGAGAAACGAAGACCAGGACAGAGACGGACTGGTACCACACCCACGGGCGGATTCGCCATAACTTTAAGGATGTAAAGATTCCGGCTTCTGCCAGATTTAAGAAAGGGCTTTTTCATGGGGTGGAACCATTCTACTTTGAGCAATTAGTGCCATATGCGCCGGATTACTTTTCAGGTTACATGTCTGAAAATTATTCTATTGGTTTGGATGCAGGACATAATGATGCGGTACTCACCATGAAAAGTGAGCTTACAAGGATGGCGGCGGATGATGTCAAGAGGAGATATGATACGGTAAAGGATGTGCGTATTCGGGCGGACTTTAGTAACGAGACATACAAATATGTAATGCTTCCGGTATATGCCACTACATATTCCTATAAGGATAAGAAATACACAGTGCTTGTAAACGGACAGACGGGTAAGTTTCACGGGGAATACCCGAAAAGTCCAATCAAGGTTGCGATTTTGGTGCTTGTCATTCTGGCGGCGTTGCTGGCAATATATGCGGGCAGCAACAAGTCCAGTGATCACAGCATGATACCGCAGGATGCGCAGTACGAGGCATTTGCTGCTGAGCAGCAGGCGGAGGAACTTTCGGCTTCGGCATATACCTTTTGGAGCGAAACAGATACAATGTCAAACGGCATGAGTGATGCAGTGGATAACATTCTAGCCGGATGTCAGGAATATTAAGTATAAACATATTGTAGTAGGAGGGATTCATAATGGGTATTTTATCAGGACAATTTGCAAATGTTGTGGAATGGGAAGAGTATAGGGACGATATCCTTTTTTGGAAGTGGGCCAACAAGGAGATTAAGAAGGATTCAAAGTTAATTATCCGTCCGGGACAGGATGCTATTTTCATGTTCAACGGACAGGTAGAGGGCATATTTAAGGACGAGGGCAGCTATGATATCGAGTCACAGATTATTCCGTTTTTGTCCACGCTCAAGGGCTTTAAGTTTGGCTTTAACAGCGGTATGAGAGCCGAGGTTATCTTTATCAATACAAAGGATTTCACATTAAAGTGGGGAACAAAGAGTCCAATCCGCCTCCGTGCGGAGGGGCTTCCGGGTGGTCTTCCGGTTCGCTCTAACGGAACCTTTACAATTCGTATCGAGGACTATAATTCCTTCATTGCCAATATTGCGGGTGTGAAGAAGCAGTACTCCATCACCGAGGTGCGGGAGCGCGTAACCTCCATGCTGGATGGGCTGTTAATGAAGTGGATTGGCAAGGTCGGCAAGGATGTATTTAACCTGATGGAGAATGCCGTAGAGATTCAGAACGGTATCCGTGAAGATTTGGACATGGATTTGCTGAAAATCGGTCTGACGGTGAAGGATTTCAGAATTAATGAGTTTAGCTACCCTGAGAATATCACAAAGCGGGCAGACCAGGCGGCAGAACACAGCATGGTAGGGGATATGAACCGGTTCCAGCAGGTGAGCATGGTAGATGCCATGTCCCAGGGAAATAACGCTGGTGCCAATATGGCAAATACCATGATGGGGATGCAGATGGGTATGATGATGGGGCAGCAGATGACCCAGCAAATGGCAAATAACATGGGAGCGCAGGGGCAACCGGCGGCAAATCAGCAGCCGGCGGCACCGGCAGGCGCAAAGTTTTGCCCGAATTGCGGCACGCCGACCAATGGAGCAAACTTCTGCTCTAATTGCGGAACCAAGCTGGGTTAACTGCCATGATACAGTTAGATACATTAAATGATATGCAAAAAGAAGCGGTGCTTTCCACGGAAGGCCCGCTTCTCATTCTGGCAGGCGCCGGTTCCGGAAAAACAAGGGTGATTACCAACCGCATTGCCTATATGATAGAAGACGGCATCAACCCGTACCATATTCTTGCCATTACATTTACAAACAAGGCGGCGGCGGAGATGCGAAGCCGCGTGGATAATATTGTGGGCTTTGGCTCAGAGTCAGTCTGGGTCAGCACCTTCCATTCTCTGTGCGTGCGGATTCTGCGCCGGGAGATTGAGCTGTTGGACTACGACACGCATTTTACCATTTATGATGCGGATGACCAGAAAAGCGTTATGAAGCAGGTTGTAAAGCGCATGAACCTGGACAACAAAATGTATCCGGAACGGACGCTGCTAAATGAGATTTCCAAGGCGAAGGAGCAGTTTATTTCCGCTTCGGCATATGCGAAGGAGGCAGGGACAGATTTCCGCAGGCAGCAAATTGCAAAGGTATATGAGGAGTATCAGCGGCAGTTAAAGAGCAGCAATGCACTGGATTTTGATGATTTATTGTTTAAGACCGTGGAGCTGTTCCAGTTTTATCCGGATGTGCTGGAGCGTTATCAGGAGAGATTTCAGTATCTGATGGTGGACGAGTACCAGGATACGAACCATATCCAGTTTTTGCTGATTCGACAGTTGGCGCAAAAATATAAAAATCTCTGTGTTGTGGGAGATGATGACCAGTCTATTTACCGGTTTCGGGGTGCCAATATCTATAATATCCTTAATTTTGAGGAGGAATATCCTGATACAAAAGTGATTCGCTTAGAGCAGAATTATCGTTCCACCGGCAATATCCTAAAGGCCGCCAATGGTGTCATTCACAATAATAAGGGCAGGAAGGATAAGGCGCTGTGGACCGGACAGGGCGAGGGTGAAAAGGTGGTATTTCATCAGTATGACAGTGATTACCAGGAGGCGGAGCAGACCGTCTGGAATATCAGGAAGCTGCTGGAGGATGGAATTTCTTATGGTGATGTGGCAGTGCTCTACCGTACCAATGCGCAGTCGCGGATGTTTGAGGAGCGGCTGATTTTAGCCAATGTGCCCTATAAGCTGGTGGGGGGCGTGAACTTCTATGCAAGAAAGGAGATTAAGGATTTAATCTGCTACCTGAAGGTGATAGAAAACGGTTCAGATGATTTGTGTGTGCAGAGGATTATTAATGTGCCGAAGCGGGGAATCGGCGCTGCCAGCATAGAAAAGGCTGCGCTGTTTGCATACCAGAATCAGATGCCTCTGTTAGACGCCCTGTTTCATGTGGAGGAGATTCCTTCCCTTGCCAGGGCTGCCACAAAGATAAAAGGTTTTACGAGGCTGGTTGAGGAGCTTCGGGAGGAACTGTCGTCTGGGGAGCCGCTTACGATATTGTTTCAGAGTATCCTTGATACTACAGGATATTTGGAGGAGCTGGAGCTTGAGGGTACACCGGAGGCGGAGGCAAGGATTGAGAACATAGAAGAACTAAAAAATAAAATTGCCCAGTATGAGGACAGCGCAGAGGAACCGTCGCTTTCGGGACTGTTGGAGGAGATTGCCCTGGTGGCGGATATTGACAGTATGTCGGAGGACGATGACAAGGTGGTGCTGATGACGCTGCACAGTGCGAAGGGGCTGGAATTTCCATGCGTATTTATGGTGGGCTTGGAGGAAGGGGTATTTCCAAGCGGCATGGTTATGTATAGCGAGAACGTGGAAGAGGAAATCGAGGAGGAGAGAAGGCTCTGCTATGTAGGAATTACAAGAGCAAAGAAGCGTCTGTTTCTTTCGGCGGCAAGACAGCGTATGACCAGGGGCAACCTGCAGATGAACGCTATCTCCAGATTTGTTTCCGAGATTCCTGATGAGATTATTACCGTGGCAGGAAATGCGGTTAAGCGGGATATGGAGACAAAACGCCCGGTGAAGCCTCAGATTTCAAATGTATATACTGCCAAGCCCAGCTATGGAAAGGAATTTGTGGTGACCCGGGCAACGGACATTGACTACGGAGTGGGAGACCGGGTGCGTCACATCAAGTTCGGCGAGGGTGAGGTGACAGCGCTTGTTTCCGGCGGCAGAGATTATGAGGTCACTGTCAACTTTGACAGGGTGGGCATAAAAAAAATGTTTGCATCTTTTGCTAAATTACAAAAAATATGAGATAGACGAATCCTTCTGCTGCTTTAGAGGGATTCGTTTTTTGTTGCACGTATCCCTCTATATCATGTATTTCTTAAAAATTCCTTAAGATAATCTGTCATACCATGGTCGAAAATGTGTCATCTTATGGAAATGGGTTGAAATTATGTGTGAAAAGAATAGAATAAAAGCATGACAGGCGAAGGAGTGGAATGATATGCCGGATATGCAGGATGCTGCATACACTTCGCATCATAAAGATAAAAGTCAGGGATTTATGAAAATGAAGAAAGTGAGGGCAACTGATATGAGACGAAGAAATTGGATGAAAAGAATTGCAGCCTTCAGCATGGCAATGGTGATGGCAGCATCCATGAGCGGCTGTGGTAAGAAGTCCGGTGGCGGCGGTGCCAATGATTCGGCGAAGCTGGACACCAAGGATATGGTGTATGCTGCTGAGGAAATTAACTTTGAAGGCATTCAGGGAGATTTCAGCGGCTATACAGTAAAGGATGACAAGATTTATTTTACTACATATGAGTGGTTTGAAAACGGTGTTTCCGGCGGAGCGCACACTACGGCCACGGAGCCGGAAGAAGATACGGATACTGCGGAAGAACCGGAGGACGGTGCTGAGACGGAGCCGGGAGATGATACGGATGCTGTGGGAGAGCCTGAGGATGGTGCAGACACGGAGCCGGGAAATGAAGCGGACACTGGCACGGAGCCTGAGGACGGTGCAGACACGGAGCCGGGAGATGATGCGGACGCTGAGGCAGAGCCGGAGGACAGTACGGGTGACGCTCCCGCAGACGTAGAGTATACATCTATTTCCAGGTTGTATTCTGCGAATCTGGATGGCACCAATGTAACAGAGATTCCATTTTCTGTGGGCGATAACGAGGGTATTCAGTCCATGGTCATTGACAATGATGGGAATCTCCGGCTTTTGATATCAAACTGGAATGATGCAAATGTGAAGTATACAGTGGTAACGCTGGATTCTGCCGGTAAGGAGCTTGCGCACATAGATTTGACGGATGCTCTGAAGATAGGTAACGATGAGTATCTGAGTAAGATGTTATTGGACGGAGAGGGAAATCTCTGCATTGTAAAGGATAGTGCTATCAGCGTGCTTGATAAAGACGGCAAGCCACTTCAGGAAATCAAGGCGGATAATAATATCTGGATGGAAGGGGCGGCTCTGACAAAGGACGGAAAGTTAATCTATGGCTATTCCGATGAGGAAGGGGCAAAGGTGCAGTCCGTGGACCCGAAGTCAGGACAAAAAGGAGATGTATATGCGCTGGATATCAGGTATTTCAACAGCTCAGATAATCTGATGAACGGCATAGACTATGATTTCTATTATAAGGATGATTCCGGTGTTTACGGGTATAGCATAGCAGACAAGAAAAGCACGAAGCTTTTGGATTACGTAGCATCGGATTTGAGCAGCAATAATTCCTATATGAATCCGATTACAGGAAACAGGTTTGTAGGAACTGTCTATGATTGGGGCAAAGGAGGCAGTGACGGCACAAAGTTCTGCATATACACAAAGGTTGACCCGTCCCAGGTGGCAGACAAGACTGTGATTACCTATGGCGGTATGTGGATTTCGGATGACATAAAGACTGCTGCCGTCGCATTTAACAAAGCAAGCGACAAGTACAAAATTGTATTCAAGGATTACAGCGATGAGGAGGATCCAAATACCAAGTTTAATGCAGACATCGTGGCGGGTAATGTGCCGGATATCATTGATTTGTCCGGAATATCCGTAAATCAGTACGCATCCATGGGAATTCTTGAGGATTTAACCCCATATTATGAGAAGGATGCGGATGTTAAGCTGGATGACATTCTCGACAATGTGGTTGACGCAATGAAAATAAATGATAAAATATATTATGTTGCCCCAAGCTTTTCAATTTATACGATGATAGCAAAGAAATCGGATGTAGGGGACAAAAAGGGCTGGACGATGAAGGAGATGCAGGAGCTGATTCAGTCGAAGGGTTCAGGCACACGTCCGTTCCAGTATAATGACAAGGAAAGCCTGATGTACAGTATGATATCCCAGAGCATCAGCGAATTTGTGAACTGGGAGACCGGGGAATGTACCTTTGAAAGCGAGGCATTTAAGGAGGCATTAGAGCTTTGCAACACTGGAACCTCTGGTGAGCCGGATTATGAAAATATGCCGAGCCTGCCAAAGGAGATTCAGTCTGGCAACGTATATCTGCAAACCGATACGATTAATTTTGATTCTATTCAGCTCTATGAGAAAATGTTTGGAGAGGATATTGCATTTATCGGTTACCCTTGCGAGGACCGCCAGGGCTCCTATCTCTCATTTAATATGATGTTGGGCATTTATGCCAAGTCGGAGGTGAAGGATGCAGCATGGGAGTTTGTAAAAACACTTATGGGCAAGGAGTTCCAGTATGAAAATGCATGGTATGGCACTCCGACCCGTAAGGATGTCTTCGAGATGAGGGTAAAGGCGGTAATGACTACCGAGCCTTATACTGATGAGATGGGACAGGAAGTGAATGTGATGGATTCTTCCTGGGGCTGGGACGATTTAGAGGTCAAGATTGGACCGCTCAGTGAGAAGCAGATGAACCTTTATAAGGAGCTCCTTGGAAGCATACACAAGGTATCAAGCTATAATGATGAGATTATGACCATCATCCAGGAGGAGGTAAAGGCATATTTTGCAGGCGAGAAATCCGTGGATGAGACGGCGAAGCTGATACAAAACAGGGTTTCAACTTATGTAAATGAGAGCCGGTAATAAAAATAATGGCATGCAGAATACCTGAAGCGCTGTGCTTTGGGTATTCTGTGATGTCAGCGACATTAGAAATTATTGCGCAATGGTCAGCTCCTGCGGAGCATCTGACAGATAGAGGACATCATATTTTTTTCGGAAAGGGGGCGGAAGGGACATGTCGCCAGAGGAATTGATAGAGAAGGACGATGCAGTTGCCGGGGACGCCGGACAGACTGACAATCAAAAAAAACAGGACGACTCAGAAACAGAGGATGTAAAAAAGATAATGGGTAAGCCTTATATCAAACCCTCCGGCTGGGAGCCGGAGCCGCCGAAACTGAAAAAGAAAAGGTGGAAATTTAATAAAGCGTCCGGGCTGTTTTTATCCCCGAGCCTCGTTGGCGTTATGCTGTTTTTCATTCTTCCGTTTTTTGTAATTATCCGCTATGCGGTGATAGATAATCCTATCAACGGTGAATTTGTGGGCTTGGCAAACTTTGACAGTGTCATACATAATTCTGCGTTTGTGCAGGCGGCAAAGAACACGGCTACATTTTCTGTTGCGGCAGTTCCGCTGGCGGTGGCCCTGGCTTTGGTCATGGCGATGATTCTGGAGCACAATATTCCGATGCGAAGCCAGTTTCGCACATTTTTCCTGAGTCCGATGATGGTGCCGGTGGCATCCATTGTATTAATCTGGCAGGTGCTTTTTGATTATCATGGAGTTATAAACCAGTGGATTTCCCTGTTTGGAGGAACCGGCGTGGACTGGTTTAAGTCCTCCTATAGTCAGATTGTTATTGTAATTTTGTTCCTGTGGAAGAACCTGGGCTACAATATGATTTTATTTATGTCGGCGCTTTCCGCCATACCGAAGGATGTGCTGGAGGTAGCCACGCTGGACAGCGCCACGGAATGGCAGAAGTTCTGGTATATCAAGCTCCGGTATCTGTCACCGACGATTTTGTTTGTGGCAATCCTGTCCTTGATTAATTCTTTCAAGGTGTTCAGAGAGATATATCTTCTGACTGGGGATTATCCTTTTGATACGCTGTATATGCTGCAGCATTTCATG
>CAMWOF010000104.1 GCA_947175805.1 uncultured Clostridiaceae bacterium | reverse complement strand
CATCAATCTCTGCTGTTGTCGTGCCGTTTGTATACTGAATCAAAACCTTTTGTCCCTGCTTCACATTTCCAATGTGAAGCATTTCCGTATTTCCCGTCACATAAAGCCTTTGTATTGTTTCTCCATCTACATAGGCTGCAATTGCACCTTGCAGTCCATAGTGCATATAAATATATAAATCCATATCCTCCGGCACCATATAGGATATATCCATCTGCATTGACAATATGACAGGCATTCCCTCCTGCCTTTTCGCCTCATCAAAATCCTCTATTTTAAACACGGAGCCGTCTTCCTTTAAAACACATGCGTTCACATACCGGATTGTGTTTTCGTCAGTTTGTTCCGTCAGTGCACAGGCCGCCGTGTACGAAAGCGTTGACATATCCGCCTTTGTAAAAAGCTCTCTCTCTCCACCCATTGCAGAAAAACAAACATTCTGGTTTTCAAACACATCTGTCTCTGCAAAATCAGCATCTGTGCTTTCCTCTCCATATATCATAAAGCCGTAACCCACATTTGCACTGCTGTCCATCAGACTATATGGGCCTATATGCTTTATTATCTCGCCGCTATATTCCCTGTCATTTTCCGTTACCGCACCGCCCACATTCAAGAGCAAATCGGTAAAGGGGGTACTTCCCCGATAGTAATAGGATAAACCATTGTCAAAAGCAGCCAATCCCAAATGCTTATACAGGGCTAATACATCTTTGTCAATGGTAGAGGAAAAGAGAGCACCCGTCTGTACACCGAACAATGCCCCGGCATTGGCACAGCCGATTTCTGTATAGCCGATCCGTTCGGCCTTTGTATCCCACTCAGCAAATGCCTGTCTGCCATATACATAGGCGTCCTCCTTCATCCACTTTGATACATTATTTTTCAGCAGGGAAAACTCTGTTGATGCCGCAAGCTCCAAAACTCCCAGAACGACAAGCAGTTTTATGTATGTCTTCGACGTTATGCTCTGCCGCTTAAGCAGGAGGGCAAAAAGCAGGATAAACACCCAAAGCAAGATAACAACAATATACACCTCCGGTCCACTGGGTTCAGAATTTAACAGGACAATCCCTGTATACAAAAGCATTGCCGCCGCAAAAAACAGCACTGTATGACGCATATCACACGCAAGCAATGCCAATACGCCCTTGCAGCCCGCATAAATAAGAACAAATGTAAAAATAAATGCAAAGCGGTTATTCAGATTATGCGCAAATGCAAATACGTGCCATACATACATTAAAAAATAAACACACAGGCTTGCTCCCATAAACAGAAGCAATGCCTTTAATTTTGCTCCAGACGCATCCTTGAATTTACTAAAAAACAGATAATAAAATGCCATCAAAAACAGAATACTTCCACAATATATATTATAGGTTGTAAACGCCTGTCCAAGACTGTCCAGACTGTTAAACGGAAACAGACGGTTTAACATATCCCAAATATTCCCGACGCCTTTTAAGTCCACTGTCACCGAAGAAATATCCCTGCTCTTATTCATGTAGGTATACAGTACCGGAACAATGACTATCATCGCCGAGACAGCCGAGAGTACAGAAGTTCCCGCAAAGGCGACAAAACGCTTCCGAAATGTCCCGGCATCCGTCTGGTATATGTACCATAACACAAGAAAAATACAAACCATATATGCCATATATTGATTTAAAAGCAGTAAATAGGTAAGCAGTAAATAATATAACAGCTTTTGTCTCCTTTTTATGAGCAGCTCCAGCGCATAAAGCAGCAACGGAAAGCATATATAAACCTCTGGCCAGGATAGGATATAAAAATAGGAAAGCACGGAGGCACTAAGCCCGTATCCCATACCTGCGAGCAGGGAAAGCGGCCTTTTATATTCCTTTTGCTTTATGGCATCTGAATGCATAAAATAAAAGGTCATTGCCACCGACGCAAAAGCGCAGCGAAGCAGAAGGCTTGCGCCAAACGCTGCTGCCAACGCCGTCTCCGGCACCAATAATAAAAACCAGTTGACCGGTGAAAGCAAAATCGGGCACGCAGTCATATAAAAATCCGTTCCCGCTCCCATATTCCATGAAAACCACAGGCTGTCTCCCGCATGTAGCTTTCTGTAAAATTCAAGAAACCATGGGTATGACTGTCCCTGTCCGTCATAAAACAACAGCGTGGCGTCCCCAAACGGTTCAATCCCCTTTACCGCCATATAAATCACAAACAGCAGGAGCGGAATTACAAATGACAAAACATATATGATTTTTCCCTTCCATACAAAATGATATTTTTCTCTCATGCATGCTCCTTCCGATTCCTGTCTGTGCCTTTTCTTTTCCTGCATATGATACATACGGCAAGAACTGTCACCAGGGAGATTAAGGCGCCCGGCAGGAAGCCCGGCGGGGTATATGCCAGCTTAATTTCATGTGCTCCCGCAGAAACCGGCACACAAATCATGCAATCGGCAAGCAGCTTATGCGCTGTTTTTTTGCCGTCCACATAAACCGTAAATCCACCGTCATCAGCCACAGACATATAGAGCATGCCGTCCTTTGCTGCAGTCATATATCCTTCCATACCACTTCCGTTAATTTTGCGAAGTATAAATGCTTCCTCCGCCACCTGGCTTCTAAACTCCTCAAATATGTCCTGGTGAAAAGCCGCAGCATAAATATGCAGCTCCCCTACAGCCTCCTTGGGATTTACATCGGAAAACAAAAGCGCAATGCCCTGTCCCTTCTTTACATCCCCAATATGCAAAAGCTCACTGTCAGCAGTTGCGTACCCCTGTTTCACCATCTCACCATTGACATAGGCATTACAGCCCATCATCGCCATATCCCGCAGATAAATATACAAATCCATATCCTCTGGCACCAGAAACTCCACAAAAAACGAACCGTTCAGCACAACCTTGCTGCCCTCTGCTTTTGCTGCCTCCTCAAAAGTTTCTATTTTTAATGCCTCTCCTGCCGCATCAGCAACAAATTCACTGGCATGCTTAATAGTATTGGCGTCTGTCTGCTCTGCAAGTGCATACTCTGTCTGTATTGCCAGTTCTGATAAATCGAACCCGGTAAAAATCTCTTTTGTACCGCCCATAGCGAGAAACAGTTGATTCTGGTTTTCAAATGCATTGTCATGCTCCATTTGGGCACTGAGCACCGTATCCGGCAGCATGAAGCCATAGCCAGGTCCGCCGGCGGTTTCCATCAGATAATACGCACCAACCTTCTCTTTTATCTCACCGGTATATTCAGAATAATTCTCCGTCACTACACTGCCCACATTCATAAGGCAATCTGTAAGCATGGTGCCGCCCCGATAGGCAGTAATCAGACCATCCTCCGATGCAAAAAGCCCCAGCTTCTTATACCAGTTCAAATAATTCTCAGGTATAATGGAAGAAAACAGTCCTGCCGTCTGTACACCGAACAGCGCACCGGAATTGTGGAACTGTACCTCTGAAAATGCCGTACGCTCTCCCGCATTTTCTGCCTTTTCAAACGCTTCCTTGCCATATACATACGGGTCCTCCGCCATTCCTCTTGACAAATCATTCTGTAGAAGCGCCAGCACCGTTGTTGCAGAAAGCTCCAAAATCCCCATAACCACAATGATATTGATATATACCTTTGCCTTGATGCTGCCCTTCCTCTGCAAAAAGGCAAACATCAAAACAAATGCCCACACCAGCATGACCGTAACATATACCTCCGGCGTACTCATGCCTGAGACAAACATAATCGTACCTGTAAACAGCAAAACCGCAATGATCAAAAACACCGCCAGCCTGCGTATGCTGGCCTCTATCATACTGAGGATACCCCTGCAGCCCGTATATAAAAGCACAAATACAAAGATAAAAGCAAACCGGTTTGCCAGCATATGCGGAAAGGCAAATACATGCCAAAAATATATCAAAGCATATGTGAAAAGGCTTGCCCACATAAACAAAAACAGACCCTTAAGCTTTTTTCCTTTCGCTCCTTTCTCTTTTCCCACAAATAAATAAAATAATGCGGTTAAAAAGAGAATACTTCCGCAATATACATTATAGGTTTCATATGCTTCTCCCATGGAATCCATCACATTTAAAGGAAAAAGCATATTGAGCACATCCCATGGATTGCCAAACTGAAGCAGACTGACCGATTCCTTGTCTGCGCCTGAGCTCCGGTGAATATATGTATATAATACCGGAAGTATAGTTACCATCGCAGAAAGCGCAGAAAGCACAGAGGTAACCGCAAATGCAGCAAACCGCTTTTTAAAGCACGCAATATCTGCCTGATAAATAAACCACAGTACAAGGAATATGCATATCATATATGCTATATATTGATTCAAAAGCAGCAGATATGTAAGCAAAATATAATAGGGCAACCTTTTATTCTTTTTTATCAGAAGCTCCAATGCATAAACGAGCAATGGAAACAGCACATATACCTCCGGCCAGGATGTAATATAATAGTAGGAAAGCACTGCACTGCTCATTCCATATCCCAGACCTGCAAGCAGCGACAACTGCTTTACATAGGATGAATTTCTGAGCACATCCGAATGCATAAAATAAAAGGTCATCGTCACAGAGGCAAGTGCTAATTCCAGTAAAATACCAATTCCATACCCCGCCTGAAGCCATGACTCCGGCAATAATACGAGCAGCCAGCTCATCGGCGAAAGCAGCATCGGACAGGCAGTAGTATAAAAATTGGCTCCACTTCCCATATTCCATGAAAACCAGAGGGCTTCCCCTGCGTGAACCTTCCTGTAAAATTCCATAAACCATGGATATGACTGCGCCAGGCCATCACTGATTAGTAATGTCCTGTCCCCAAAGGGGGTAATCTGCATAATCAGCATAAATGTTAAAAACAGGATTGTGGGAATCAAAAAAGCCATCAGATAGATATATTTTCCCTTCCACAGAAAATGATATGCTTTATCATTGTCTTTTCCTTTTTTCATGTTGTTTCCTCCTTTATTGACAAGCTATTCTTCACCGTTTGTCCGTCTGTATCCGGCATTCTTTCTGCGGCACGCAGCAGATGCTAAAAGTGCAGCCAATGCAACCAGCGAGAGCAAAGTGCCGGCCATGATACCCGGCGGGCTGTATTTTAACGCAACCATATGTATACCTGCAGTAATTGGTACGCATATCATCGCGCCGCCCGCCGTCTGATGCTTTGTCCTTTTCCCATCTACATAGACACGAAAACCACCGTCATCTGATACCGCCATATATAAAACACCATCCTCATCTGCCTCTATGCTGCCATATAAGCCGCTGCCATTCATCCGTTCCAGATCTAAAACATTCCTTTCCAACTGCGTTTTGAAGCTGTCAAACGCCTCCTGATGGAAGGCAGCGGCATAAATATGCAAGATGCCTCCCGCCTGTAGGGATGCGCAATTTTGCAGGACCAATTCAATTTCCTGCCCCGGCTTTACCCTGCCGATATGCAGCGCACAGGCAGCCGACTGGTTATTATCCATCAATATCATCTCTTTGTCTAATGAGACCATAATATTTTGTCTATTGTCGTCTGCTACATAAAAATAGAGATCCATGGCTTCCGTTACAATATACCTGGCATGAATCATTCCATTTATAAGCACGCCTTCTATATCCAATTCTTTCTCCTCCTCGAAGGACGAAATCTCTATGGCAGCTCCGTTTTCAGGCAAAACAGCGATGTTCACATATTTCACTTGATTTTCCGCCAAACGATTTATTTTCATCATTGATGCATCTAAAACAAGCTCTGATAAATCAATCGTGGAAAACAGTTCCCCCTGTCCGCCCATTGCATGATACATCTGGTTCTGATTTTCAAATATATTATCCTGCACCGGATTGTCAGGCAGATTACCTGTGTCCAGCATAAACCCATAGCCAATATTGTGATTAGTATGACTGATATCATATTGCCAAATTCCATCAGCATCCATTCCTGCCCCTACCCCGGCAGAGAGTGTCAGTCTGCTGTTTATATTCAGCAAAAGATCCGTAAACGGCGTTCCACTCCGATAATCATAGCTGGAACCATAAGGAAGATAATCTAGTCCCATATTTTTATAAAATGACAGCGACGCTCCTGATAAAACAGAGGAATACAAATCTGCGCACATAATCCCATAGGTATCCCCTCCGTTTAACAAAACCTCATCTCCAATGGTAGTTCTGCCCTCTGAAGAATCTACATGGCTATATATTTCTGAAATTTTTGTAAAAGCCCTGTCATATGCCGCATCGCGAAGCTCGATTGCGTCAAAGCCGCGGGCTGCGCTGACCAAAAGCTCTATGATTCCCGTTACCGCCAGCAAAATACAGGCAGTAACCCCGGAAATACTGCTCCGCCTGTGTAAAATCAATACAATTACGGCTCCCGACCAAATAAAGAGAACAGCCAAAAATGGCTCCGGAACAGAAATCTGCTCAGAATACGCTAAAATTCCAGCCATAAAAAGAACCAGAAGCAGCGCCCATATACAAAGCCTGATATAATTCGCTGTAAACAGCGACGAAAGACCCTTTGCAGCGACATATACCAGCAGAAACACAAATAAGTAGGCAAAACGATTATTCATCCCGTGCGGCAGTGCAAAACCATGCCAAAAATACCCCAGTGTCCTTGTACAAAGAGCGCAGGCAAGAAATGAAGCCGCCAATAAGGTCTTTATACGCTTTCGTGCAGTATCCCGTCCACCCATAAAGTAAAAAATTGCCGCTGCTGCCGTTATGCTTCCACAGTAAATTGGAAATGTATCATAATGAACGCCCAACATATCCCAGCCCTGCAACGGCAGCAGCCCCTGCAGCATGGACCAGATATTACGCACACTCATGTCTATAGCATCTTTCTTATATATCGCCCGCTTTGCCAGGGAAAAGGCAGCAGGTATAAGCACAGCCGATGCCAGGCAGGCGGCAAATACAGAAGCTGCAAAAAAACGCAGACTTGCCTTAAAAAACCGTTTGCGGTCTATATCCATCAAAAACCACAACACCAGAAATTCACATATCATCAGTGCCATATAAAAATTCAATATCATAGTAAGGGCCAGAAATACACTGTACAATCTCCATTTCCCCAGATATAACAGCCGCTCCAGCGCCCATATGACCAAAGGCAGCATTACATAGGCATCCAGCCACATAACCATATGACAATAGCAGCAAACCGCACTGCTAAAACCATAAGAGATGCCCAGAAAAAGCATAAGGCTACTGCTAAGCTGATATTGCTTCAGGCTTTCAGAATGTCGTAAAAAAAATACCATAAAAAAAGCGCTTAATGATATTCGGATGATTACGCTGAAAATCAATGCCGGCTCTATCATCGTTTCCGGCAGCATAGCCGCAAATATACTCCATGGCGACATCAGATAATAGGACATTGTTACATAAAAATTATCACCGATTCCCAAATTCCATGAATACCACGGCGTATCCCCGCTGTGTATTTTCGCAGATAAATCCCGTAAAAAAGGGAGTATCTGCGTACAGGCATCTTCTACAAAAAGAGAATGATTTCCAAAGGGCATAACCTGTCTTTTTATTAAAATTGCAAGCATGACAAAAAAAGGTATCAAAAACGAGAGCACATATACATATTTTCCCTTCCACGAAAACCGGTATCTCTTTTGAGCCATGGATATTCCCCTTATCATAATCAATACTTTCCGTCCTCTATCTTAGCGAAAACCGCCGCATCCGTCAACCGGGAAATGGCACAAGTATTAGCAATGTGACTTTTTTCTGCTATCTGCAACAAAAAACACAAGTGCAATACAAATGCCCAGCAGACTGAGGACAAGCCCCGGCCAAAAGCCCGGCGGACAGTATCGAAGTTCTATCAGATGTTCACCTTCGGCTACCGAAATGCAAACCATACAGTCCGCAAGTAATTTGTGCTCCGTCCTTTGTCCGTCCACATAAG
>CAMWOF010000103.1 GCA_947175805.1 uncultured Clostridiaceae bacterium | reverse complement strand
CACTTAAACTGCATTTTCGTTGCAAAAAAACCTACGATTAAACCAATCAGCAAAAAGGGAAGCATAGCAATCAAAGAACTAATCATAATCTCATTTAAAATATTCGCCCCGGAAACGGTATTAATACCCTCATTTACATAACTACCGATACGCCCGTAAAAATGTTGAAAACCGGCATAAAACCGCTCTCCCAGAAAGCCGATAAAAAGCTTCAGGGTGAGAAAAAGCGCCAGCAGTGTTACACCGGTTACCACTTCCTTACTCTGCGCAACCTGCCCTTCCTTTCGGCTCTCCTCCCGCTTTTTCGGCGTTGCCTCCTCTGTCTTTTCCCCGCCGTCATCCTTGGCGAAAAATTGCAGATTATATTGTAACAATAAATTTGTATTATTCATGCAAAGCCCCTGTCTTCCACATCCCTGCGGACTACCGCAGATAGGTGAATCTCACCCATATGGCAAGCATCAGTACATTGTCTTAATTACATTTGTGACGAAATCCCGTATATATTCATAAATATAATTTGTCACATCCGGCAGGAATCCAATCGTCAAAAACAGAATTCCCAGTCCGATAAACACCTTGAACTGCATTCCTATTGAAAACATAGAAAGCTGCGGCGATGCCTTTGCCAAAATACCCAAAACTACGTTCAGTACCGTGGCCGCCAGAAAAATCGGCATACTGATACGGAGTGCAATCACAAAATAATTTACCAGTACCCGGAGCACCATCGCATATAGGGCATCTCCCGCAAAAACCGCGCCGTTCACCGGAATCACATCAAAGGAATCCACCACGGCTGACAATATAAAATAGTGCATCCCTGAAATGAGCATAATGAGCATCACTGCATAGGAGTACATATCCGCAGTTATGGTAGACTGCCCGCCGTTCACCTGGTCAAAGGTAGATGCCATGGCAAAACCAATTTCCCTATCGATAAACTGTCCAGCCATGGAAACTGCCGCCAATGCCATAGACGCCAATAGCCCGATGGTAAGCCCTGTCAGCAGTTCCTTTAACAAAATAAACGTAAATCCAATCGTTGTAGTATATGCCAATGGCGTATATTCCAGATTTCCCGTCACCAAAAGTGCAAGACTGACAGACAAAAAAAGCCGTACCCGGGTTGGAACCGACCTGGAATTAAAAATCGGTGCTGCGTAAACAGCTCCTCCTATCCGTAACAATACAGCCAAAAAAAACTCAAAATTATATATTGAAAACGGAACCTCAAACACATTTCATCATCCATTCACATAAGTACTAAACATCGAAAAAAGCTGCGACGTAAAGTCTGCAATCTCTGTCATAATCCAATTTCCACACACAAGAAGCGTAATAAAAATGGATAAAATCTTTGGCACAAAGGTCATGGTCTGCTCCTGGATGGATGTGACCGTCTGGAATATACTGATAACCAGACCTACGATTAACGAAACCAGCAGCATAGGCGCTGAAAGCTTTACGATTAACCATATTGCCTGCCTCATAATATCAATCACAATTTCTGTGGTCATGCTTCTATCACTCTCCTAATCTCTGTGGTTATGTTTCTGTTACTTAACAAACGAACCCACAAGCTGCTCCACCACCAGATTCCAGCCGTCCACCAGTACGAACAATAAAATCTTAAAGGGCATGGAAATCGTTGTCGGCGGCAACATCATCATACCCATGGACATCAGCGTAGAGGCAATGACCATATCGATAATGATAAAAGGCACATAAATCAAAAAACCTATAATGAAAGCCGCCCGAAGCTCAGACACAATGAATGCAGGAATCAGGACATTCGTTGGTATATCATCTGTGCTCTCCACAGACTCCATCTCTGCAATGTTCATAAAGGTTATGAGGGAGTCGTGATCTACCTGTTTAAGCATAAACTCCCGCATCGGCTCCATGCACTCAGCCAGCGCTTCCTGTTGTGTAATTTTTCCCTCAGAAAGCGGGGTAACTCCATTTTCAAACACCTGTGTCAGCGTAGGCGACATGATAAACAGTGTCAAAAACAAGGAAAGCCCAATCAACACGTTATTGGGTGGCGTTGATTGTGTACCAAGCGCTGTCCTCACAAAATGGAGAACAACAATAATTCTGGTAAACGACGTCATCATAACTAGAATTGATGGAGCTAACGAAATTACAGTCAGCACAATCAACATCTGAAGGGTTCCCGCCAGAGACCCTTCATCATTATTGGTATCTAAAGTGACACCAATAGAAAGTGGTGAACTGCCATCTCCTGAAACATCCGCAGCGGTAGATGCCTCTGTCACACCGGGAGGTGCCTCCGGCGCCTCAGGTGATGCTGGCGTCTCCGTTGAAGTCGCAGTTGTCGCCTTCGCAACGGAAACCCCAAATAACAATATGACAAAACAAACCACATAGGTAATCAGGAACTTGATTATTTTATTTTTCTTCGTCTTTAGGGAATGTGTCTTTTTCATCTTTGTCTTTCCTAACCTTAGATAACATCGCCTTAAAATCCAGCTTCTCCATAGGCATGGCTGAAATATCCTTGATATTCTCCTCCTCAAGCTCTGCGAGGAGTGTAATCATATCCTTCCCTATTCCCAATGCTAAATATTTGCCACTAATTCTGACAATCTGAATATACTTGTTATTCGCAAGACGGTACGTCTCAATCACCCGGATATTACTCCTTTTATTCATAATATTGGACTGATATGTACCCGCAATTCTTGCAGCTAAATATGTCAGAAATAATACAAATGCAAATATAATAATTGCAAATACTAGCTGCAGTAAATTATCTAACCATTTTATATCCGTGAAGAGAACCGGAAGCATTAGCCTACAGCCTTTCTCACCGCTTCAATTACACGGTCCGGCTGGAACGGCTTTACAATAAAATCCCTTGCACCGGACTGAATGGACTCAATAACCATCGCCTGCTGACCCATTGCAGAACACATAACGATATTTGCGTTCGGATCTGACTCCTTAATCTTTTTCAGAGCCTGAATACCATCCATCTCCGGCATCGTAATATCCATGAGAACCAAATCCGGCTTTGTCTCGGCATACTTCTCAACGGCCTTTAAGCCGTTCTCTGCTTCACCGGCAATGTTGTAGCCATTTTTTACTAAAATATCCTTAATCATCATTCGCATAAAAGCTGCATCATCACATATTAAAATATTCTTAGCCATAATTTACTCTCCATTCTCTTATAATAGATTTTTTTGTTTTATTATTTCAGTAACCCTTATGCCGAAGCTCTCTTCAATAACAACAACTTCGCCTTTGGCTACAAGCTTACCGTTTACTAATACATCTATCGGCTCACCAGCTATCCTATCTAATTCTATAATAGTCCCCGGTGCAAATTCAAGTATTTCTTTTATAGATTTACTGGTTCTTCCGAGTTCCACTGTTACCTGCAGGGGAACATCCATAATTAAATCAATATTTTCCTGCTGTGTAATCGGATTCACACCTGTAGCAAATGCCTGGAACTGTACCGGCTGCACATTCACATCCTGTACCGGCGGTGCATATGGATACGGCATACCCGGCTGACCATACGGCATATTTGGCATTGGCTGACCATATCCTCCTCCCATCATCGGCTGTGGCTGTGGTTGCATATCTGCCGGCTGAGATGCCGGTGTGCTCGGAGCTGGTGCGCTCGGCGGCGGTGGCGCTGCTGCTGCCGGTGCCTCTTCCTGCTGTGATGTAGAGAACACATCCAAAAGCTCCCTGGCAAAATCCATCGGATACAGCTGTATAATATTGCTGTCCACCAAATCCCCAATTTCCATTCGGAAGGATACAGTTGCAAACTTGTCGCTGGCAAATGCACTAACTTTATCCTCATCTATCTCTCCAGCATTTTTTACCAATTCTGCCGTCGGTGGCGATATATCAATTTTTCGGTTTAACATGGAAGAAAGGGATGTAGAGGATGAACCCATCATCTGGTTCATCGCCTCACAAATCGCACTCATATGCAGCTCTGACAGCTCATCTAAAGTACCTGTTCCGTCTCCTCCCATCATTAAATCTGTAATAACCTTAACATCTTTCTCTGTTAAAATCAAGAAGTTGTTACCTGAAATACCTTCTTGATATGAAATATCAATAAAAACGCAGGGTACATCATAATTGTCCCAAAGCTCCTCCCAACTGGAGGCCCGCACCGTCGGTGTGGTAATCGTCACTTTCTGATTCACCAGAGAATACAATGTGGTAGCGGCTGTACCCATGCATATATTGGAAATCTCTCCCAGCGCATCCTGTTCATCCAAGGACAAAGCTGTCAGATTCGTATCAGATGCACCCTGACTACTATCATCGCTAACTCCACCAAGCAATGCATTTATTTCTTCTTGTGATAGCATTCCGTCCATTTACTTACTCCTCTCCACGAATAACCTCTGTTACCTTCACCGCATAATTTTCAGTTAAGGCACCGGGTCGGGCTTTGAATTTTATAATATTGCCAACATACACATCCAAGGCCTCATCCATTCGTGTATTCAGCTTTATTATATCACCTATTTGCATATTAATAAAGTCTATTACTGAAATTGTGCTGGTACCCAGCTCGGCGCGCATCGGGATTGGCGCTTTGGCAATGGCTGCCTCAATCAGGTCTGTATAATCCCCATCATCCCGCTGCATCGTAGAATACCAGTACTTCGTATTCAGCTTATCCATCACATCCTCTAATGTAATGTATGGAAGACAGATATTCATCAGCCCTTCTACATCTCCCATCTTTACATTGATGGTGATAATTGCAATCATCTCACTGGGCGATATAATCTGAGCAAACTGGGAATTGGTCTCAATTCGCTCCAATCTCGGAGCAATCTCAATCACATTTGCCCATGGCTCAATCATCTGCGAAACAATAATATTATAGATACGTTCCAGAATACTGAGCTCTATCTCGGAAAAATCCCGCATCTTCTCTAACGGTTCCCCAAAACCTCCCAGCATACGGTCAATCATGGCAAAACCGATACTGGTAGACAATTCTATAATGATCGTTCCTTTAAGCGGCGCAAAATTTACAATTCCAAGCAAAACCGGATTGGAAAGCGCATTGGCAAACTCCATATAGGTAACCGCCTCAGAATTCATAACGTCCAGCTGAATAGACTTTCTTAAATATGCCGGCATATTCGTGGACATAAGCCGATTAAAGTGTTCAAATATAATCTCTAAGGTTCTCAAATGCTCCTTGGAAAACTTAGCTGGTCTGGCAAAATCATACTCTTTTACCTTTACAGCGTTGTCTTCTGCATATTCTTCAACATCTAATTCACCACTGCTTAACTGTTTAAGCAGACTGTCAATCTCACTTTGAGATAATGTATCTGCCATGCATTTTCACCTCCTAAGGCGGATTCAACAAGCCAATAATTACAGTCAATCACGATATCCATCCTTATGAGACAAGGAGACTCTTGAAATCAATACTGTAAATACACTGGGAATTAAATCTCTTCTGCAGCCGCTTCAAAATCTCTTTCTTGACAGCCTCCTGTACCTCGAAGGTATTCATCTCTGCAAAGGTATATGCAGAAATTACGCTTCGCACATCATCGTTAATCAGACCTTCGCTGCTGGTAATCAGCGTATTCAGTGTTGCATACTCCTTCATGGAACTGTCCATGGAAAGGGTAATCTCCACGATTGCATAATGTGGATCATCCCCACTGCCGTCATCGCGAAGGTTAATCGTAACTGTTTCAGAGGAACTGAAGGTTGCAATATTTTCCACGGCAACCTGTGGCCCCTCGGCGGCTTCCAGCTCCAAATTCAGCACAGAGGCAATTTCCATAATCAAATTGTTTACTTTTTTGTTGGATGGCACACATACAAATACAATCAAGGCATTCAGCACAAGATTCACAAGACAGAGTGCCAAAATAATAACACTAATCAGATTTTTTTTCATTGTAAGCTATCTCCTTGCTCCAAGCTGCTGTTCAGCTGGTTATATATCTTTACTACTACACGCCGGTTTCTCGCCCTGCCCTCCGGCGTATCATTCGACACCAGTGGGCGCTCCTCGCCATATCCGGCTATCTTTATATTTGCCGGGTTGAACTTTTCCTGACCGGCAATATATTCATATACCTTTGTGGCACGGGCATAGGACAGATACCTGTTGTTCTCGTATTTTCCGTTTGACATGGGAACATTATCCGTGTGCCCTTCAAACTCAATGACACAATCCCTGTATTTGGTGAGGATACTGGCAATCTTCTGCAAATAAATCTCCGACTCCCTGCTTACCCCTGCCTCGCCGGACTCAAACAGAATCGCCCCGTTCAGATCCAGCTCCACATATTGGGAATTATAGTCAACCTTCTGCCTGTCCTCAATGGCGTAGGATTCCAACATATTCTGAATCTCCTCATACATCTCCTCGGACTGAATCAGGCCTTGTTCCTCCATCTTCTCCGCCAGCTCCTTGTTGGACATGCCCTCTGCACCGTTGTTGCCATTGTCATCCACCTGGGATTTGGAGTCCTCCTTCCCTTCGCCGACCGCATTTTCATCAATGTTGTTACCCGTCTCCTTGTTTGCATAGCCGATTTGGCTCAGCACCGACATCACATCGGGAAGCTGTGTCACACCGCCTGTCACCTCCATTCCCTTAATCAGGGAAATGGCCCCCTGGGGCAGCACACTGAAAC
Source organism: uncultured Clostridiaceae bacterium (assembly GCA_947175805.1). Lineage (GTDB taxonomy): Bacteria > Bacillota > Clostridia > Lachnospirales > Lachnospiraceae > RGIG6919. The sequence continues at coordinate 1,365 of CAMWOF010000103.1, read as the reverse complement.
TCATATTTTCAAAGGATGCCGCAATCTTCTGCAGCTTACCTGCATCCATTGTAGAACTGGCAAACAAAAGGACGAAAAAGCAAAGCAACAGGTTCATCAAATCACTGAAGGTCGCCATCCATGCCGGTGAGCCCTCCTCAGGCGGCTTTTCTTTTCGCTTTGCCATTATTCACCACCACCTTCACCGCTCGAGTTTGCCCTGGCAGAAGGTGCCAGGAAGGACTTCAGTTTCTCCTCAATCACCCGTGGATTCTCTCCCGCCTGTATTGAGAGCAGACCCTCTATCATAATCGTCTTCATCTGAATCTCGCTGTCATTAAAGGCTGACAGCTTAGAGGAAACCGGAGTACATATCCAGTTCGCCAGCACCGAACCGTAGAAGGTGGTAACCAACGCCACCGCCATATTTGGTCCGATGGAATCCGGATCAGACAAATCCTTTAACATAAGTATCAGACCAATCAGGGTACCAATCATACCCCATGCAGGTCCATTGGCGCCAAGCCCCTTCCAGAACTGGATAATGGACTGGTGTCTGGTATCTACATTCACCATCTCAGTCTCCAGAATATTACGTACCAGTTCCGGGTCGGTACCATCCACAATGAGCATAATACCCTTCTTCATAAATTCATCTTCTATATTGTTTCCAGATTCCTCCAGAGCAAGAAGTCCTTCCTTTCTCGCCACATTGGACAAATCTATTATTGTCTTAATTGCTTCCGCCTCATCATATTTAGGCGTTTTAAAAATCAGTGCAAAGCTTTTGACGCCTGCAAGGAACCCCTGTATTGTATCTGCTGCCAGCGCAGCTCCAAAGGCACCACCAAAGGTAATCAGCGCCGATGGGAAGTCCAAAAAGGAACCAACCTTGTCAAAGCCCTTGGCCGCCATACCGTATACCATCAAAACAAAAGCTAATACCAAACCTATAATCGATGCTAAATCCATAACTGTTACTCCTTATCTGATAGCAGGTTAGAAAAAATCTTCCTTCTATATGATATTACTAAATTTGTCACTTCTTGTCTACTCTCTTTTACAATTATCTTTCTTCCAGTCGTCAAAGTAATCACAGTATCCGGTGTTTCTTCGACAACTTCTATTATATCAGAATTAATTGTAATTTTCACGTCATTTATTTTTGTTATCTCAATCATATGCCACCCCAAATGTGCTGCCTCTGCCCAAAAGCGCTTATATCACTCACTGCCCCGATACAAAAAGCAAGCGGATAGGAGGCTGAAAAACAGCCTCCACCCGTTTTTCTGATAATGCGCTGATAAATATTTTTATGCAGCCCATCAAGCTATATATGAATTATCTCTTCAAATTAATAAGCTCTTCTAACAGAGTATCCGATAC
>CAMWOF010000102.1 GCA_947175805.1 uncultured Clostridiaceae bacterium | reverse complement strand
GCCTCTTTCCAGCCCACGCCGTCGCCGATATATGCCGAACCGGAAATTGCGGTTTCCGTCGCCTCATTTTCCAGGGATACATAGAGTGCCTCCATCTGCTTTTTAAACTGCATTGTGCCAGCGGTTTCCCCGCTGCCCTTATAGCCCTGCCAGCCAATATCCTGCATGGAACAGCGGTAGGTGAGTGAGACATCCCCGCCGCCGCTCTTTCGCTTCTCCAAATGAAAGTATTGTGCAATCGCCAGGGCATCCGCCTTCGCTAACGCCTTCAGCGTTGACTCCTTTTTAATCATTTTCGCATCTTTATTATTAGTTAATGTGGCATGTTCGATAATTATTGCCGGAAATCCCAACCGAATAGAATTCTGGATAATACCATAATAATCTGCCTTGCTCTTTGTCCCATCTTCAAATGTGTACTCTCTTCCCTGCTCCGTCTTTCTCGTCCGCACACCCCCACTGCCAGGGTAGCGAATCTTGACGCCGGTGGCCGCATGGAGGTTTTTGCAAATCAGCCGGCCCAGCTGTTCGCAGCCCGCATTGTATTCCTTTATGTAATTCGACCTGCTGACAATCACATGGGCACCGTTTTGAGACTTATCGGTAGAGCCGTCAAAATGCTGGCTCACTAACAGGTCAGCATTGTAGCCGGCGGCAATCTGTGCCCTTTTTTTGAGGGAATAGTCCTCGCTGTTGGTTTTCCGCGTCAGATAAACCTCTACCCCTTCGTACTGCTCCAGGTACTGCTTTGTGTATTTGGAAACCTTCAAATTCAGCTCCCGCTCCTTCAAGCCATACTTTTTATTACATGCGCCAGGATTCCATGAGCCATGTCCCGGATCCAACACGACCACCACATTTTCATCCTCCGCAAAATCCCTGACCTGTGCGTTTACCTGCCCGCCATACTGTCCACACACGCTGGAAAACAGCATCACAGCGGCCAGAAGAAACGCCTGAATACTGGTCTTCTTTATCCTTCTTCTCCTCATCCGTATCTTCCTTTCATAATGTAACTTCTAATAGATAATTGCGAAACTCTGTTTTTTTACACATCTGTTGTAGAATATAGACAACATCAGCGCAGGGCACGCTTGCGCTACTTGTCGCTCGTAACGGTACATAGAGCACCAAAATACGGCGCCAATCTGCTACTAAGTTCGTGCATGCACTCACTAAGGGCGCAGACAGGGCTCGCATGTAAGCGACTAAAGTACAGTCGCTAAATGCTCATGCTCCAGTACCGACGGCTCCAAAGTACCCTGCTTGCGATATTGTCTATATTCCACAACTAGTTTTTAGAAATAAAGAGTTTCGCAAAAGTATTTGAAACCAGTATACCATCTTTTTTGTGCCATATCCACACATTTCCCCTGCTAATTTCTTCCTTTCCTTGCATGAATACCCATTTTTTGTTATGCTTATGGGTATATAATTTAAGCATCCTTAAATCATTCGCTGTTATTTTATAACAGATAAAAACAGGAGGATAACCATGAAAAAAACAAGCGCAAAGATACTGTTACGATTGACATTGATCGGAATGACTGCAGTTTTTGCCGGTCTTTCCGGCATCCATGCGGCAGCTTCCTCTGTCAGCACAAAAAATAATGCTGTTTCCTTTGAAGAATTTGCCCAGGGCGATGAGGATCCACAGGCATACAGCGAATATGAAAAACAGAAACAGCAGCCGCCTAAAAAACAAGGCACCCACACTTCTCTAAGTGGCGCCAATACCCCATTTAAGGATGGCGATTATGCCCATGATTCTAAATTTGCCGACTGTACGGTGGTTCACGGCATCGATGTATCGGTTTACCAAAAGACCATTGACTGGAAAAAGGCAAAGGCAGGAGGTGTGGATTACGCCATTATCCGGGTAGCATACCGGGGCTACGGCAGCGGCGCCCTTGTGGCCGACACGAATTACAAGGCAAACATCGAAGGCGCAATTGCTGCAGGTGTGGATGTAGGCATTTACATATTTTCCCAGGCCATCACAGAGGATGAGGCAAAGGAGGAAGCGCGTTATGCCATTTCCCTGGCAGAGGGCTATGACCTTGCACTGCCTGTTGTCATGGACTTCGAGTACGCTTCTACCTCCTCCGGGACCTCCGGCAGGCTCTATGATGCCAAGCTGAGCAAGGAGGCGGCGACCAAGGTCTGTAACGCATTTTGTAAGGCTGCAGAAGACCTTGGTTATACCGGCATGGTTTATGCAAATAAAAGCATGCTGAATAATCAGGTAAATGCCGCCAGCATTGCCAATAAATATCCAATCTGGCTGGCATGTTATCCGTCAAACGCCAGCAGCGGCTCCGGCTATCTGGGGGATTACAGCTACTGGCAGTACTCAAGCACCGGCTCCGTGCCTGGCATTTCCGGCAACGTAGACTGTAATTTCCGCTACATGAAAAAGCCTGCCAAGCCTGCCGCCATCGAACGCCCGGATACCTCATATACGGACAATACCCTGAGCTGGTCCAAGGTGCCCGGCGCTTACGGCTATCAGCTCTACCGGCGGGATTCTGCCGATGGCAGCTTTACAAAGATTGCTACCCTCAAGGGTGCAGGCAATATTTCTTATTTTGACTATGACCTGACGCCGGGCACCAGCTATGCATACCGGGTGCGCGCTTACTATAAGCTGGCAGAGGGCAACCTAAACGGCGCCTACTCCAATACGATAGACGGCGCTACGGAAACGCTTTCTGTAAACAACTTCCAATCAAGCAAGCAGACCACCAGCTCGATTACCTTAAAATGGAAGGGAAATGCAGACGCCAACGGCTACGGCATTTTCCAGAGCACCAATGGCAAAAACTATACCCTGATTGCCGAAGTGGATGCAGACACGCTGACATATAAGCATACGAACTTAAAGCCCGGTAAGAAGTTTTACTATCAGCTTCGCTCGGGTGTACTTTCCAGCAAGGGCACGATGATTTATGAGAACCAAAAAACTGCGCCAACTATTTATATTGCGACAAAATGCGAGGCGCCAACAAATGTCAAGGCATCTGCAAATACCGCTGCCAGCGTAAAGCTGTCCTGGAAAAAGGTAACAGGCGCCTCCGGCTACCAGATTTATGCTTATGACAAGTCTGCAGGAAAATATAAGCAGCTTGCTGTTGTCAAGGGAAATTCAAAAACCTCCTACACTGTAAAAAATCTAAAGGCCGCTGCCACGCTCCAGTATAAGGTGCGCTGCTACCAGACGTTAGAGGACAAGGAATATTACAGCAGCTACTCAGATATTGTATATACCGCTACCAAACCGAAAAAGATTTCTTCCCTGACATATAAGTCCACCAAAAACAGCGTGACCCTGTCCTGGAAAAAATCGTCCGGAGCCTCCGGTTATATTGTATACCTCTATAACACGAAGACAAAGAAATACACGAAAATAGCTACAGTCAAGACAAACAAATACACACAAAAAAAGCTTTCCAGAAATGCAAGCTACCAGTATAAGATTGTGGCATACAAAAAATATAAGAATGTGGAATACAAGGCATCCGGTGCAGTCATAAAAACGAAAACAAAGAAGTAGACCGCATCCGACATATGAAAGCAGGGAAAACAAATGAAAAAATATAAACAGCGTTATGCCATTTTATTTACAAGCGCATTGCTGGCAGCCTCCTTTTTGGTTCTTCCAAGCCATACACATATATCTGCCGCCTCCAAAACAGACGGTGATACCATACAGAACTTTGAAGATATGAACGCATACGAGGATGACCCCCAGGCGTACAAAGAATATGAAAAGCAGGCGGAGACCGCAGAAATGGCATCCCAGTACAGCGGCAGCTTAAGCTCCGCCTACAAGCATGCCAACAAATTTAAAAGCTATGACGTTATCAAGGGCATTGACGTCTCCGTGTACCAAAGCGAAATCAACTGGAAAAAGGTAAAAAAAAGCGGCGTTGATTTCGCATTTATCCGGGCAGCCTACCGGGGCTACGGCAGCGGAGCAATTGTAAACGATGTCAATTACCAGACAAATATTGAAAATGCGATTGCCGCAGGCGTGGATGTGGGTGTCTACATCTACTCTCAGGCGATTTCTGTGGAGGAAGCCATAGAGGAAGCACAGTACCTTGCCGGTCTGGTTCAAGGGTATGATATCCATCTTCCTCTTGTGATGGATTTTGAGTACGCCTCCACTCCTACCGGTTTAGGCGGACGGTTATATAAGGCAAAGCTTTCCAAAGCAACGGCGACAGACATATGCAACGCCTTCTGTGAAACCGCAGAGGCAATGGGCTATACCGCTATTGTATATGCCAACCGCTCCATGCTGGAGGCACAGGTATATGCCGATGAAATTTCTGCCTCCTATGATATCTGGCTTGCAAACTATGTGAACGAAACCAAATATAAAGGTGATTACGCTTACTGGCAATACTCCAGCACCGGCTCCGTGAAGGGCATCAGCGGAAATGTTGACTGTAATTTCCGCTACATGAAAGCCCCTGCCGCACCTGACAATCTAGTTGTTGACAATTCTACCTATACCGAGAATGAAATTAGCTGGAGCAAAGTTCCCGGCGTCTACGGCTATCATATTTACCGCATGGCGGCTGACGGCAGCTATGCGAAAATAGCCACGGTAACCGGCGCAGGCAATGTCAGCTATACGGACAAAAATCTGCTTCCGGGCACAGACTGCAACTATAAAATCCGCGCCTTTTACAAGCTGTCTGACGGTGACATATTGAGCAGTTACAGCACGGCGCTTTCCGCCGCTACCCCGTCGGTACCGTACCAGACACTGGTTGCGGCAAATGTTCAGGAAAACAGCCTGTCGCTGCACTGGGCAAAGGATGCGGCGAGCAGCGGATATCAATTGTACCGCAGCACTGACGGCATTGAATATACGCTGCTTGCAAGCTTAACAGCGGCAGATGTCTCCTACACGGACAGCAATTTATCCCCTGCCACCCTGTATCATTACAGGCTGGTGGGGACAACCCTGGGCGCAGATGGTGAACCTGTCTATCCGGCGCCTGACCAGGGCATAGCACTTTCCGTCTCTACCCTGTGTCCGGCACCCCAGGGACTTCATGTATCCGCATACAAAAAGACCAGCATTACGCTGAAATGGACAGCCTGTCCACAGGCTTCGTCATACCACATAGAACAGCATGATCCACTGGACAATTCCTATGAGGAAATCGCCGTAATACCGGCTGACACCGAAACCTACACCATTACGGATCTTTCCGCAAATACGCTCTATCAGTTCCGCATCCGATGCAGCATCACCCATGCCGCAGATGAGTCACTCGGCGCACCCGGTGAGCCTCTCGCCTGCCTCACACAGGCTGCGGCGCCAAAGAGCTTTGCCGCCAGCAAAACAACGCCCACTAAGATTACCCTTTCCTGGAACAATGCGGGCACTGTCACTGGCTACGAAATCTTTCGGTACAACAAGAAAACAAAGAAATATGAGAAAATAAAGACCATCCGGGAATCGGTCACCACCTCATATACCAATAAAGGTCTTGATAAAAATACGGGTTATTCTTATCAGATTCGCGCCTTCCGCCAGCTTGGTGACACCGTTTACTACGGCGCCTTTTCCGCCGTCAGCTACGCTGCCACCTCACCGACAAAGGTTACGGCATTAAAAGCAGAAGCCAAAAAGACCAGCATAAAGCTGCGCTGGAAAAAGGTAGCCGGCGCCACAGGCTATACTGTATACCGCTATAACACAAAAACAAAGAAATATACAAAGATAAAAACATTAAAGACGAACAGCTATACAGTCAAAAACCTGAAGAAAAACACCTCCTATACCTACAAGGTTGTGGCATACAAATCCTATAAAGGCGTGAAATATGAGAGCGCCGCCGTAAAGATAACAGCGAAAACAAAGAAGCGGTAAAAACAGAGCTTTTGATGTCTGCATAAAGGACGGAGTATTGAGCCTTGACGATCAGCATGAAAATGGAGGGAGTTTATGAAATTTGCGATTTTGGCACCGGGAAAAATTGCCTGTAGTATGGCACAAGCGGTAGCAGGAATAAGAGAAGCAATCAGAAATCATGTATTAAAAACAGCAGACGGGGAACTTATAACAGAAGATCTGCAAATAGAACTCTATGCAGTTGCGTCCCGAAATTATGATCGTGCACAGGAGTTTGCCAAGCAGTGGAAATTTAAAAAAGCTTATGGTTCTTATGAAGAAATGTTGGAAGATGAAGCTGTAGAACTGGTATATGTTGCCTCACCTCATTCCCACCATTATCAACACGCCAAAATGTGTTTGGAACATGGTAAAAATGTTCTGTTGGAAAAGGCGTTTACTGTAAACGCAAAGCAGGCGGAAGAACTAATCAGGCTTGCAGAAGAAAAGAAACTTTTACTGGCAGAGGCTATATGGACAAGGTATATGCCAAGCAGAAAAATTATAGATGATATCATTGCAAGCCGAGTAATCGGAGAACCGTTTTCTTTAACAGCAGATCTGGGTTATGCGATGGCGCAAAAGGAGCGCTTGCAAGATCCGAAATTGGCAGGAGGCGCCTTGCTTGATGTGGGTGTGTACCCAATCAATTTTGCGTTGATGGTATTCCATGAAGAAATCAAGGAAGTTAATACTACAGCGGTTTTATCTCCTAAAGGGGTTGATTGGCTGAATAGCGTGACTTTGACATTCGTGAGTGGAAAAATGGCGGTTCTTCACAGTAGCATGCTGTCTGCTACAGACCGTTTGGGAATAGTTTATGGAGATAAGGGATACATTGAGGTACAAAATATTAATAACTGTGAAGAGATCCGAGTGTATGATTCAGAACATCAAATGATCGCTCGTCATAAAATACCGGAACAGATAAACGGATACGAATATGAAGTAATTTCTTGTATGAAAGCGATTAATGAGGGGAAATCGGAGTGTGAAGAAATGCCTCACAATGAAACATTGCGGGTGATGAGGCTGCTAGACCAGATCAGGAGAGAATGGGGCATGAAATACCCTTGTGAGTGAGGAGCCAAGAAGACCAACATAAAGCTGCACTGGAAAAAATCGAGACTGAAATCCCCTCATTTTGCAGATACAAAATGGGGGGATTTTATAAACCCTAATCAAGCTCCATATAGTATAAATACTGATTGCTGTTACTTATTTCTTTTATTTACTCCGTCCCCTGTGCAAAAACACATTGATTTCCGCACCGATAAATATAATATACATACAGAAATACAGCCACAGCATGGCAAGCATTACTGTGGTCAGGCTTCCGTACATATAGGAAAAGCTGCTGAAATTATCGATATAAAAAGAAAATGCATAAGAAAGCAGTATCCATGCACTGGCGGAAAACAGCGCGCCATAGACCTGTGCCCTCACTGCGCCCCCGCTATTTCGCTTACCGTGGTTCGGGAGCGTAGTATAAAGCAGAAGGAAAAACAAAAACAATGTAACCACACCCACAACCGTACGAATCCCTATCACAAGCCCTGCGATATTTTCCAGATGGGGCAGCCAATTCACCAGATTGTGGTAAATGGTATTGCCGAAGACAAACAGACACAGCGTCACCACAATCAGAATGATAAACACAAGTGTATAGACGATTGCCTTCAGGCGGAGAATCACAAATCCTCTGTACACCTCACAATCATAGACGGAATCCAAGCCATTCGCAATCGCCTGCATCCCTTTTGCCGCCGACCACAGCGTTAATAAAACAGAAAGCGACAGCAACGGCATCTTCGATTTACTGTACAAATCCATGATAATAGAATTTAGAAATTGCACAAATTCATTGGGCATTATATTTGCAATCAGAGATATGACATCCTGTTGCGTAAAGGGCATATATCTGGCCAAGTTCAACACGATCATCAACATGGGAAATATGGAAAGCAGCATAAAGAAAGCCGCCTGGGCAGAAAATGCTGATACATGATCTGTGCTGCTCTTTTCAAAAAACCCCTGAAGGGATTCCATACACCGCTTAATTCTCGGATGTCTCTCCATTGTCTGACTTAACTTCTTCATAAATATTCACCAATTTGGCACCTGTATAGTAGTGTTGTAC
>CAMWOF010000101.1 GCA_947175805.1 uncultured Clostridiaceae bacterium | reverse complement strand
GTTATGAGTTTATAGGCGATATATATTATTAAGAAGGTGATGTTATGCCGGACAAAAAAACAAAAAACAGGCAGCCGTTCTTCTATGTAGGGCAGCATTTTGATTTTGCGCTTCTGTTTATCATAATCTTTCTTGTATGCTTCGGTTTGGTTATGATTTACAGTACCAGCTCCTATGCGGGAACGACGAAATATGGGGATCCGGCATACTATGTGAAGCGGCAGGCTTTCTTTGCAATTATCGGAGTGATTGCCATGCTGCTGATATCCGGTGTGAATTACCAGAGCTGGAAGTATTTTTCAAAGCTGATGTATATTGTGGCAATTTTGCTTTTGGGCGGTGTATTTATTATAGGTGTAGCTTCCCACGGGGCTGCCCGCTGGTATCGAATCGGTTCTTTTCAGTTCCAGCCCTCTGAGGTGGCGAAATTTATTCTGATTTTATATATTGCTCATTTAGCGACGGCGAATGCCAGGAAGCTTAACACCATAGGTGCGCACCTGACGTTTATGCTGCTTCCCATCGTGCCTATTGGCATGATTGCTCTGGAAAATCTGAGCACGGCGATAATCTGTGCGTGTATTTTGATTGCGGTGCTCTTTGTTACTTCCCCAAAGACGGCGCCCTTCGTGTTGGTAGGCGTGGTGAGCTGCGCCGGACTTGCGCTGTTTTTAGGTCTGGGGGCAGGCTCCAGCGGCTACCGTATGGAGAGAATTGAAATCTGGCAGAATGTGGAGACGCACCCTAAGGGATATCAGATACGCCAGGCCATGTATGCCATTGGTTCCGGTGGTTTGTGGGGCAAGGGGTTAGGCCAGAGCATCCAGAAAATGGGATTTTTACCGGAGTCCCATAATGATATGATTTTTTCTATTATCTGTGAGGAGCTGGGGCTGTTCGGCGCAATCTGCATCATTGCAATTTTTGCCCTGCTCATATGGCGTTTCATGCTGATTGCAAACAGCGCGCCGGATTTATACGGTGCCCTAATCGTTGTGGGTGTGCTTACCCATATTGCGGTGCAGGTGTTAATCAATATTGCGGTGGTTACAAATACAATTCCATCAACGGGAGTAACCCTGCCGTTTATCAGCTATGGAGGTACGTCACTGGTTATGCTGCTGGCAGAGATGGGATTGGTGCTTTCGGTGTCAAGACAGATTCGGTATGGCAGGTGATGTAGCATATGAAGAAAAGTAATGAGGAAGCGAATAAGAAAAGCAATGGAGAGGTAAAGAAGAAGGGCGTATTGGCAAAGACATTAAAGGGTATATTGATTTTTTTTGGCTCACTGATTGTTCTGCTTGCGATTGCGGCAGGCGTGGTGCTGACACAGTTTAAGCTGGATACGCTGCAGGTTACGGGAAATATCCACTATACAGAGGAGGAAATTAGGGAGATTGTAAAGGAGCACGGCTATATTGAGAATACGCTGGTTCTTTATTGGATGAATAAGTTAAACCCTATCGGCGACATTCCTTTTGTGGACAAGCTGGACATTGAATACATTTCCAACCATGTGGTTACAGTTACCATATATGAAAAATCCATTGCGGGTTGTATGGAATATATGAACCGATACATATACTTTGATAAAGATGGAATTGTGCTGGACACGTCCACAAAGCGGCTGCAGGATATTCCATGTATTTCAGGTATGAAATTTGAGCATGTCATATTGTATGAGAAGCTTCCGATAGAGAACACGGAGCGCTTTTCCCTCATTTTGAACATGACACAGCTCATTACAAAATACAGCCTTTTGGTGGATGATGTCCGTTTTACGACTGATGACGAGCTGATTCTTTATAGTGGGGATATCAAGGTTTTACTGGGGGATGGCAGTAATATAGAGGAAAAAATGGTAGACCTTGCAAATATATTGGAACGCCTGGAGGGAAAAAAGGGAACTCTGCATATGGAAAAATTTACCAGAGATAAGGGAAATGCGAGTTTTACGCCCGAATAAACATAAAAAATATATTTTTTTGTTGAAATTTACACAGAAAAATTATATTATATAGAGTAGTGCATCTAAATTTAGAGTGTAAGGATGAGAAGGAGGAAAAATCCGTGTTTGAATTAAGACCAGAAGAGAATAAGACACCTGCGAAGATTGTCGTATTGGGAGTGGGTGGCGCAGGAAATAATGCGGTCAACCGTATGGTAGACGAAAATGTAGAGGGTGTTGAGCTTGTTGCCGTTAATACTGACAAGCAGGCCTTGGCCTTGAATAAGGCGAACACAAAAATCCAAATTGGCGAAAAGCTTACAAAGGGTTTGGGCGCAGGCGCAAAGCCGGAGATTGGCGCACAGGCTGTTGAGGAGAATAGAGAAGAGATTGTTGACTTGGTAAAGGATATGGATATGGTATTTGTCACCTGTGGTATGGGTGGAGGTACCGGCACCGGTGCGGCGCCTGTTATTGCAGAGATTGCAAGAAACCAGGGTGTGTTAGTGGTCGGCGTGGTGACTAAGCCTTTCGGATTTGAGGGGAAACCCCGCATGAACAATGCCATGGCAGGCATTGAACGCCTGAAGCAGAATGTAGATACATTGATTGTGATTCCAAACGACAAGCTGTTACAGATATGTGATAAAAGAACTTCTATCCCGGATGCACTGAAGAAGGCTGATGAGGTATTGCAGCAGGGTGTACAGGGTGTAACGGACTTAATCAGCAGACCGGGTCTTATCAACTTAGATTTTGCGGATATTAATACGGTGATGCGCGATTCCGGTATTGCACATATCGGTATTGGTATCGCTGGTGGCGAGAACAGGGCTGTAGATGCAATCAAGGCAGCTATGGAGAGCCCGCTTCTGGAGACGACAGTATCTGGTGCAACAGATATCATCGTAAATATTTCCGACAATGCAGCGATTCAGGATACCAATGAGGCAATTGGATTCCTGCAGGAGGTTGCCGGTGCGGATGTAAATATTATTTTTGGTACTTCAGTGAACGATACGGTGGATGAGGAGATTTCCGTTACAATTATCGCTACGGGTATTGATGTTACCAGCAGAAAAATGGTGGCAAGACAGCAGCAGCAGTCAGGTTCCATCTTTAATACCTCGGCAGGCGTACAGACCAATATCCAGCCTACGATTCAGCAGCCGTTACAGCAGGCTCCGCAGATGCAGCAGGCACAGCCAGTACAGCCGATGCAGGCAGGCGCAGCGCAGGTAAGACCGCAGAGTTCTTATGCTGGACAGCCGATTGGCGGTATGCCGCAGCAGCCACAGCAGCAGCGGATGGCAACACCTTCCTTCTTTGGTGCATCCCAGCCACAGGCACAGCCAGTACAGCCGGCTGTCACCCAGACACCGACACCGTTAAATAGAGATCGTGTGGCACCGAAGCCGGCAAGCGATGGTTCCATCAAGATTCCGGAGTTTTTGAGAAGAAGATAACCGGTAATCGAATAACCATATAATATTTCTGATTTTATTAGGTGAGATATACCTGTTTCGACAGGTATATCTCATCTTTTGTTTTATACTTTGGTACATGGTCATCTACCTTGATGTAATATTTATCAATCATTATATCGTAAACCGTATATTGGTTTTGTGGATGCAGGCTTTTTTTTCCTGTCCTCAATCCAGGTTAAAAAGAGAGGCGATACTGGTGGTTGCCGCCCTTTGGCAGATACCGGAAGAGGTTCTTTTTTTGCAGGGGACAGGAGTGGTTTTACCACTGTTAATAGAATCGGGAATTGTGGTTATTTTTGCATATTTTTTGTTTCGGATTCATTCTTTATTTCCGTTTCTTCGTTTTCTTTTTGTTTATTTTGCGGGAAATGTGATGCTGGGGGGCTTGTTTGGTCTGTATGGCTCCTGTGTCAGACACAGTGATGCCGCGGGGGTCCTTGGTAAAAACAGCGCAGCCTTCTATCCTTTGCTGTTGGTATTTATGCTGGCAGGAGAAATTTTGTGCAGTATATTATCGGGGCAGCGCTCGCTGGCTGTCTATGAAGCCTGGGTGGATATCCGGCTAGGCAAACAGCATATAAAGCTCAAGGGTTATATGGATTCCGGCAATTTTTTAAGAGATGACCTGACGGGACAGCCAGTGGTCATTGGCGATTACAGTTCTTTCAGGAAATATCTTTCCGGGGAACAACAGTACATATTAGACAGATATTACAAGGAGGGATGTCTGGATTATGAGGGAATGTGCCGCCTGTATGCCTTGGGACTCCGCACAATGGCGTGTGGGAGCGTAGGGGCAGAAAAAAGGTCACTTCCGGTATTGACGGCAGATGAAATATCTTATGTTATCAACAGAAAAAATATACGCAGGAAAAAACAGAGCATACTGCTTTCCGGTATACCGCTGTTTCAAGCGGAGGGATACGATTTGCTGCTGCATAAAAATCTATAAAAAACAGGAGGCCCATGATGCTGCATATTTTTCAGAGTGAGAAGATTAGATTTACCATGTTACCGTCCATAACGGGTTTTTTATTTCCCAACAAGCGGGAGGTGCATTACATTGGCGGAACGGACGTACTGCCGGCGCCCTTGAAGCCGGAGGAGGAAATGAAAATGCTTTCCATGCTTTCCACAGAGCAGGCGCTGTCTGCCAGGGCAGAGCTGATTGAGCATAATTTAAGGCTGGTAGTATACATAGCCAAAAAATTCGATAATACCGGGGTGGGAGTGGAGGATTTAATCTCTATCGGCACAATCGGATTGATTAAGGCAATTAATACCTTTAATACGGATAAAAAAATCAAACTGGCTACGTATGCATCCAGGTGCATTGAAAATGAAATTTTAATGCATCTGCGCAAGAATACAAAGACGAGAATGGAGGTGTCCATTGATGAGCCCTTAAATGTGGATTGGGATGGAAATGAGCTGCTGCTCTCGGATATTCTGGGAACTGACGAGGATATCATATATAAGGATATAGAGGAAGAGGTTGACCATAAAATGCTGACTGCCGCTATGGAAACCTTGACGGACAGGGAGAAGATGATTATAGAACTTCGGTTTGGATTAAACGCTTCGAGAGGGGAAGAACGGACGCAAAAGGAGGTGGCAGAGCTTTTGGGAATTTCCCAGTCTTATATTTCCAGGCTGGAGAAAAAAATCATGAAAAGATTAAAACGGGAAATGATGAAGATGGAGTGAATTACCAGTATATTTTAAGCGTATTTGTTAATGCTTTCATTATGGTATCCGCATTGAGAAATGTTCTGAATGTGGAAAAAAGATACAAACAGGAGGAATCGTATGGCATTAAATAAAGTATCAATCAGCGGGGTAAATACGGCAAAGCTGCCATTGTTATCAAATGAGGAGAAGGAGCTGTTGTTTAACAAAATAGCAGAGGGGGACATGGAAGCCAGAGAGCGTTTTATACAGGGGAATTTAAGACTTGTATTAAGTGTCATACAGCGTTTTACCGGAAGCGCAGAGAATGCGGATGATTTGTTTCAGGTTGGCTGTATTGGATTAATAAAGGCAATCGATAATTTTGACCGTTCCTTGGACGTCAAATTCTCTACTTATGCAGTGCCGATGATATACGATAGTTGAAAATCAAGAAAATAAAGGATTTTTAGAAAAAATAAAACGGATTTTGCCTATGTTTTTTGCGAAAATATGCCCCATGTTTTCTACCGGTTTTGTTTTTTTATGGATAATGTATGAGAGTTGAAAGCTACATAATAAGATGCCAGGGTCAAGTGTAATATGTATACAGGAGGGTTAGTGTATGACAAAGGAGGAAGCCGTAAGAGCAGCAGTGAAAAAATTGAAACAGATGGAGCAGACCGAGGAAATTAGGGAAATTATTCGGGGATTAGAAAAATTTGAGCCGGGACAGTACCGAAGAAAATGGACGCAGGAGGCAGTCTATGAAGCGGTGCGTGTGTGGAGCCTTGCCCATGGGCATCTGCCCTCTGCAAAGGAGATGGAAATCTACAGGGAGCTTCCCGGCTCCAGCGTTATACGGAGGGAATTTGGAATCAGCAGCGGAGAGTTTTTGCGCCGATTTTTTGCCGGAAGGGAAAAAAAGCAGCAAGTCGTTATGGAACCGGAGGCAGACTGCCTACAGCAGTTTATTATGGAATTTAACAGGATACGCCCGGAGAGCGGGCGGGATTACGACATGCGCCGGGCGCCGGGGATTCTTTCGTGGATGCAGACTGCCAGAGCGCTTCGTGTATCCGGCTGGGCGGATTTGTTGCTGCTTGCCGGGGTAGATGTATCCTGTTTAAAACAGGTGCCAAAGGAATTAAGGAGTATCCGGAACAATGGAGGCTATGAGGTGTACAGAAAACACAATCCAGAATAAGGTTGCATTTCTTTTATATGGGTATTATAATGTGTACGTTCCCAATATTTTTGAGGAATATATCATAGTAGCGCACTGATACGTGTGCCAATACCTAACATATTTTATCATAATAAGGAGAAGCGGCGATGGAAGAATTATTAGAGATTTTGCAGGAATTACATTCGGATGTGGACTTTGAGACGGAGAATAAGCTTGTAGACGACAAGATACTGGATTCTTTTGATTTGGTGACTCTGGTGACGGAGCTTGGAGATGCTTTTGATATTGAGATTACGGCAAAGGATTTTGTGCCTGAGAATTTCAATTCTGCACAGGCGATGTGGGAAATGGTGCAAAGACTCATGGAAGAATAGATTGGAGGCGGCGGAAAATGGCAGCAAGAAATATCAAAAGCCTGATCGCCGGAGCGGCATTTTGTTTGATGTCGCTTTTTTGCGTGCACGAGGTGCTTTCCGCATTGTGTCTGCAGGGGATGCAGCTCCTTTCTATGCCAGTGCAGGCGGCATCGGAGACTTCAAAAGAGCTATCAGGGACTGCCTTGAAGGCAAGGCTTTCTGCGGATACGGTGAAGGTAGGCAATACCGTAAAGGTTAAAAGCGGAACGAGGGATTTGAAATATAGCAGCAGTGATACAGCGATTGCTTATGTGGATCAGAAGGGTGTGGTTACCGGCAAAAAGCCGGGGAAGGTTACGATTACCGTGAAGAAGAAGGGCTATACCTCTGTGAAGCTGTCACTGACTGTAGAAAAGAAAAAATATAAGCCCAATCTGGTGACGCTGTATGATGAAATCAAGCTTGTGGACAAAGATATCAAAGATGGTATGTATCAGTTCTGTATTCAGAACAAATCCAAAGGAAAAATCAAAAAGCTTGTACTCACCTTCAGCGCAGAAGTCGTAACTGGTGAGACGACAGAACTTGACGAAGCAACGGGTGTTCTTGTGACGGTTCCCGTGATATCAAAAAGGAAGCTCAAAGTGACGGCGAAGCAGATTGCCGCTGGAACTACATCTAAGATTTATCAGTGCCAGGCACCGGCAAGCGGCTTCAAGGAAGATATAACATTGGAAAAGGCAGAGATTTATGCCGGAAGCGCACTGGTTACATATAATGCGGCAAAGAACCAGGTAAAATACGGATGGGGAACCAAGGATAAGAAGGCGCCGAAAATTACAGGACTGGTCGGGAAAAATTCCTACAGCTACCAGGAGACTTATATTACCCTCTACAAGGATATGGACTTTGATTTTTCAAAATACATTAAGGCAGAGGATGACAGGGATGGCAAGGTTAAGATTACGGTAGATACGGACAGCATAGATTATTCTAAGCCGGGAATCTACAAGGTGAAGGTTACTGCCCAGGACAAGGCGGGAAATATTGCGAAGGAGACCGTGCAGGTACAGGTACGCAAGAAGGGAACCGCTGAGACCATGGCGGATTCTGTGCTGTCTGACATAACGAAGGCCTCTTGGTCGGACGAGAAAAAGGCAAGAGCGATATACAAATATGTGAAAGCCCATGTAAGTTATACCCATGAGCCATATACTAACAACTGGCCGGATGAAGCGGTGCACGGCTTTCGTTATGGCTACGGGGATTGTTTTACTTATTACTCCCTCTGTAAAGCGCTGTTAAACCGGGCGGGCATTCCAAATCTGAAAGTACAGCGAAATACTGTAAATCCGACACATTACTGGAATATGGTTTATGTAAAAGGTGGTTGGTATCACTTAGATAGCTGCTGGCGGCAGGTTCGCTGTTATCTGTGTCTGCTGACAGACGAGCAGCTCACGGAATTTTCTAATTACTATAAGCAGGTAGCAGGCTTTTACTCCAATACGTGGGATCAAGATAAATATCCTGCCAGCGCAAAAGAAAAAATAACAGATAGTTACAGGTGATGAAAAAGCCGTACCGTGGGAGTCCCACGGTATGGTTTTTTTGGTTTTGGATATACT
>CAMWOF010000100.1 GCA_947175805.1 uncultured Clostridiaceae bacterium | reverse complement strand
CGGAACCAGTACAGATGGAAATTCCGGCAGCAGAGCCGCCGAAAGCGGAAGCAGCCCCGGAACCAGTACAGATGGAAATTCCGGCAGCAGAGCCGCCGAAAGCGGAAGCAGCTCCAGAGCCAGTGAAGGTGGAAGCCCCGGCAGCAGAGCCGCCAAAAGCGGAAGCAAAGGCGGTGGAGATGCCTGCCGACCCGAATGCACAGTTAAGCCCGGATCAGATAGCGGCACTGTTCGCATCATCCGAACCGGAGCCTGAAAAGGCAGCACCGCAGCCGGAAGCAAAGGCGGTGGAAATGCCTGCCGACCCGAATGCACAGTTAAGTCCGGATCAGATAGCGGCACTGTTTGCATCATCCGCCCCGGAGCCTGTAAAGGAGGAGCCGGCAACACCGGCACCGGCTGTGCCGGACGATCCGAATGCGCAGTTAAGCCCGGATCAGATAGCGGCGTTATTTGCAGCGGCGAACGGATAATTCCACAATACATCAATGGGTAAATATGAGTTTCGCAATTGCCTGATAGTAATTATCAAAAGACAGGAAATGCAAAAGAATGGGATTTCATGCATTTCCTGTTTTTTTGGTCTGCCGTCATATGCCGGATGCTCCGTGATTCATGTTCAGATTCTTTTTCAACTCTTTTGAGTGTATTTTTTTATGTACTTAAATCGAAGAATAGAGTATAATTGGTTTTATGAAAACATACCATTTTATAGTGAATCCTACTGCCAGCTCCGGCAAGGGTGCGGCTGTCTGGCAGCGCATGGAGGCACTTTTGAAGAAGGAAAATATTACATATGAAGTACATGTTCCCGAAAGTGGGGAGGCTGTGACTGCGCTGGTTCACAAGCTGACCGGGCAGAAAAGGCCGTATACAGGGGAGGATACGGTGGACGCATACATGGAGGCCGCCGCAGCTTTGGAGGAATATGCCGGAGAGGGCAATCATGCGCATATGTGCCGGAAGGACAGGGATGAGGTACACCTTGTTGTGGTGGGTGGAGACGGAACCTTAAACAAAGTGCTTCAGGGAATTGAGGATTTTGAGCATACGGTAATTTCCTGTATCAGTACCGGATCGGGCAATGATTTTGCGAGGAATATGCATATTTCCGGGGATGCGGAGCAATCGCTCTGGCAGCTTCTTCATGCGCCTGAGGAGACGATAATTGATTATGGAATTGCCACATACCGGCAGGCTGATGGCAGTGAAATTGTCAGGCGTTTTCTAATCAGCAGCGGCGTGGGCTATGATGCGGATATCTGTGAGGAGGTTGGCAGGAGCCGGCTGAAACCCATACTGAACCGAATCCGTCTGGGCAGGCTGGTATATGTTGCCATAGGAATCAAACAGATATTTACCAGAACGGTGACAAGGGTGATAATTACCATGGATGAAAAAAAGCCCATGAAGCTGAACGGACTCTTTTTTGTGGTGGGTATGATTCATCAGATGGAGGGCGGTGGTGTTCCCTTTTGTCCCCATGCGGATGCGGCGGACGGCATGCTGGATATATGTCTGGTAAGGGATATGCCAAAGTGGAAGCTCTTGCTGGCGGTGATGCTTGTGTACAGAAAAAAGCATTTGCTTTTTCGCAGGATTACGGAGCACAGATGCCGGAAGATATCTATTCGGACAGAGCGGCCGCAATGGTTTCATATAGATGGCGATACGTCGTGCCAGGTGCGTGAGCTGGTGTTAGAATGTAAGTCAGGGCTTAGATTCGTGGGATAAATAAATGGCACAATATATTAATGTGTAAATATGAGTCTCACAAATACCTATAGAATAAATATTAAAGGGGAGTATTATGAAAAATATAGTATTACTATTTGGCGGACAGTCCTCAGAGCATGAGGTTTCCTGTATTTCCGTGGTGACGGTGGCAAACAATATAAACACAGATGAATTTAAGGTGCATCTGGTGGGGATTACCAAGCAGGGAAAATGGTTATATATAGACAGCGTTTCTGATATTGAAAGCGGTGTATGGACGGCTTCCCAAAAGGGGGCAGTGCTTTCGCCGGATGCTACGAAAAAGGAGCTTTTGGTATTAGAGGGAGAAAGCATTAGTCATATTCATATAGATGTGGCATTTCCTGTGCTCCATGGCTTAAATGGTGAGGATGGTACTGTGCAGGGGCTTTTTGAGCTGGCACAGATTCCTTATGTGGGCTGTGGTGTGCTTGCCAGTGCGGTGTCCATGGATAAAGTGTATACGAAGATTATTGTGGAGCGTCTGGGGATTTGTCAGGCGAAGTATGTGGATATCAGAACCAATGAGCTTCAGGACATGGATGGGGTTCTTGATAGGATAGAAGCAAAGCTGAGTTATCCTGTATTTGTAAAGCCGTCGAATGCAGGCTCCTCCAGAGGTGTATCCAAGGCCTCCGACAGACGGGAGCTGACAGAAAGTTTAAAGCTGGCAGCACAGCATGACAGTAAGCTGATTGTGGAGGAAACCATTATAGGCCGTGAGCTGGAATGTGCGGTTTTGGGAAATGGAAATGGTGCATTGGAGGTTTCCGGTGTGGGAGAGATTCTTGCGGCAGGGGAAGCCGAGTTTTATGATTATGATGCCAAGTATAACAATGCCGATTCTAAGACCGTTATCAACCCGGAGCTGCCAGAGGGCAAGCGGGAGGAAATCAGAGAGACGGCAAGGGCCGTTTTTGCCGCAGTAGACGGTCAGGGTCTGGCGAGAATCGACTTCTTTTTGGAAAAGGGGACAGACCGTGTTGTGTTCAACGAGCTTAATACACTGCCTGGTTTTACCTCTATCAGTATGTATCCGATGCTTTGGGATGCAGAGGGCATCGACAAAAAAAGTCTTGTGGCGAAGTTGATTTCGCTGGCACATAACAGATAGGAACAGTGGGAAAGAATCACTCTTCGTCGGAAAATGTTCATCCTTTATCGGAAAAAAGAAAAAGCATATAAAAAATATGATATTCTAATTAAGTATAAAAAAGTAGGCAATTGCCTGGTAATAAAAAAGATAAAGGAGGATTTATGTATGAGGAAGCGATTATTAATGATGGCAATCCTGATAGCAGCTATTATAGGATTTGCCGGGATTAAGGTGCATGCGGCAGAGGAACAACTGACAGCGGAGGAGATGAACTCAGCCGGAAATGCAGATATGGGCATAAACTATACAGTAACATGGGAGGAGGATGTGGATGCGAGTGTAAACAAAATTTCTCTTGGTGAAAAAGGTCTATTAACAATAACTGCATCAAAGGTAACCAGTGAATCACTTCGCATGCTTCTTGATATGAATGTGGCAGTATATGATGCAAACGGAAAGTTTGTCTGGGAATGTCGGGATGAAGAGGAGAACAGCAATCCGTCCTTTTATGTCGGTTTGAATGCTGGTACTTATTATGTAGTGGTAGAACCATCCTATGCAAGTTATGCAGAGGGAAAGACTACAACCTATTCTTTTGGATTTACGGCAAATCAGTACATAGAAGCAGAGAAAAACAATACGAAAGAGACGGCAACCCCGATTAAAACGGATGTTACATATACGGGATATCTTGGTTCCGGGTTTTCTGTAACGGATAGATTGGATGACGGGTATGATGTATATAAGGTCAAGCTTGTGAAGGGTAGAAAATATCGTTTGGTTACAACGGGAATGCAGGGAACAACCCTTTGCAACTGGGGTGCAAAATCGCTGGATGTAGACGATATATTTCAGACAAATTCACCAGGAAAGGATTATGTTGCATCTTATACGGGAGACCATTACATTTGTGTCTGGAACTATGGCGGAGAACAGTTCAAATATACAATACAAATGCGTACCATGACTCCTTCCAAAACAAGCATTACATCGCTGAGCGGAGGAAAGAAGTCTATTACTGTGAAATGGAAAAAGGTTACGTGTTCGGGATATGAGATTCAATACGCTGACAACGCAAAGATGAAAAAGGCAGTAACAAAGACAATAAAGAAATCAGGAACTACGAAGTTGACGGTTAAAAAATTAAAGGCAAAGAAGAAATATTATGTCAGAGTCAGAGCCTATAAGACTATAAATGGAAAGAAATATTATTCAGGCTGGTCTAAGATTAAGAGTGTAAAGACAAAGAAATAATATCTATTCATTTTACAGAGAAAACCGGATTGAGAAATTCACAATAGATGAATAGGAGAGGCTGCCGCATTAGGACACCTGGTTGTGGGGTTTGAAGCGGCGCCTCTTTCTGTTTTTTTGGATAAATTTGGGGAAAGATATGGAAAAAGAGTAATATATTTGTTAATATTATGCGGTAAGCATAGTGAAGCAATTTGAAAGGCAAAACAAGATGGATTTTCAAGCTTGGGAGTTGTAAGGATGATACAGGAAGCTTTATCACAGCAATTTATAATCTATATATGCGAGGATATCAGGGAACACAGTGAAAAAATGTTAGAGATATGCTCTCTGTTGGAGAAAGAATATTCTTTGAATATAACGGTTTTTCAGTCTGCAAAAGAGCTGTTACAGTGCCTTTATCAGCTGCAGCAGGAAAATGAAGTGTTTCCGGATTTGATTTTATTAGATATTGAGCTGCCTGAGATGGATGGCATTAAACTGGGGAAACAGATTCGGGAAATGAATGCGGATGTGTTTCTGGTTTTTATTACCTCTTATGTTGAGTATGCGATGAAGGGCTATGAGGCAAATGCCTTCCGGTATTTGTTAAAACCGTTATCAGAGGAAGTAATGCGTAATTTGCTGATGGATATACAAAAGGAGTATTCAAAAAAGAAGAAAATACCGGTTAAAACCATGGATGGGGAAATATTGCTGCCATTGCAGGAGCTGGTATATATCAGTGCGGAGGATAAATGTACTGTATTGTATACAAAGTCGCAGCATTATATCAGTGATTACAGCCTGAAAAGGTATGAGGAACAGTTGAAGGAATATGGTTTTTTTCGCATCCACAGAAAATATCTGGTAAATCTGTATCATCATAAGGGATTGCAGACCGGAAAAATTATTCTGTCACCGGGATACAGCTTGCCGATTACTAAGAAACGTATGCCGGAGTACAGGCGGAAATTATTACATTTTTTGGGAGAAAACTTAATATGATGGATATGATGATGGAGCTTATATCGCTTCTTATGAATATGTTTGCCATGCTGGATATGTGGTTGATTTTAAGCCTCTTGTTTGGCTGTGATATGCGGGTGACACCCCGTAATTTAGCCATAGCATCAGGAATATTTCTTCTTGTAGATATAACAAGTCTTTATATTTTTAATCAAAATGAAATGATTGTGACAGCAATTATTTTTGCATATAATGTAGTGGTAACTTTGATTTTAACGAATAAAAACCGCATAAAAGCGCTGTTGCTGGAAATTCCTGCACTGCTTGTATATATGCAATTTGCAACATTCCTTAAGTTGATTGACAGGATAACCGGTCTTAGTAAGTATGTTATTCTGATTGGAGAAGATGAGTATACGCCATTGTATTTAGTAGCGGATACAGTACTGTTTGTTGTTTTGATTCTGCTAAGCAAAACAAAGGTGGCAAAGGCAAAATCCATACAATTGACGATTGGAGAAGGTGTGGTACTTACTATCTTCTGTTTTTTTAGTCCGCTTATTGTAGGTGGGTTTGAGTGGTTTGAGGGTACGGAACATGATGTGGTTTATAAGTTGACATGGATTTGCTTTATGATTATATTGAACGTGGCGGTGGTTTATGCCATTGTACACAGGAAGATGGCAGCATATTACCGGCAGCTTTCGGAGAATTACAAGAAGGAATTTGAGGCGGAATACTCTTTTTTCAGGGATTATAAGGAGCAGCAGGAGGATACGGTCAAGTTCCGCCACGATTGGAAAAATCATATGCTTTTATTGCAGGAGATGCTGGAAAAGGGAGAGTATGAAAAAACGGAGAGCTATTTTAAGGAGCTGACAGCAGGAACGCCAAAATCGGTTTATAAGATAGCCACCGGAAATGAACTGGTGGACATGATTTTAAGCACCAAGATGGAGGTATTGGAGGAGAATGAGATTACCCTGCAATGCAAAGGTGCGTTATCGGAATTTAATTTTATGAATTATGCCGATGGCTGTATTCTCCTCTCTAATCTGATTGATAATGCGGTTGAAGCAAATGTAAAGGTAAAGGGAACGCATTATATCCTGCTGGCGGCAAAGAAAACAGAGCGATTGTTTTATCTGGAAATAAGAAATCCAATGGAAGGAAGTTTGCAACAGGAGGCTGGACGGATTCTGACAACGAAAACAGCGAAGGAAAGTCATGGTATCGGACTGCAGAATGTATATGATATCATTAAAAAATATAATGGAGAATATGATATTATGACGCAGAACCGGGAGTATGCAATTCAGATGGTTTTTACTGTCTAATAGTGATATAATTAGAAGTAAAGTAAGAAGGAGAATATATGACCAAGGATGTACTTATTACCATTGTAGGTAACCAACAACAGGAAAATGAGATTTCATTGATGACGCAGGGCTCTTATTATCTCAAGGACGGAAAGCACTATGTGTTTTATGAAGAACAGGCAGATGAGGAAAGCGAGGTTATCAAAAACAGGTTGTGTTTTGATGAGAGTTCTTTTGAGATGGCGAAAAAGGGCGGCATCAACAGTATTATGACCTTTGACCCGGAACATATTACACTGACCACCTACCTCACCCCCTATGGCCCGTTTCAACTCGAGATTGTCACGAACCACTATGAGCTTCGGGATATGGAGGATACCATGGAAATGGATATCTATTATGCATTGGGTTTTGGCGATAGGGATTCTTCTGACTGCCATGTGTATGTGAAGGTTGAGGCGAGATAAAAAAAGTAAAGGAGAAAGCCTTTTGCAGGCTTTCTCCTTCTATTTTTTCTTTGATTTCTTGGCGGCTTTTTTTGCAGCCTGTCTTTGCTCCTCTTCCGCCAGCTCTTTTTCATACTGACGCTGCTTAGAGCGCATTTTCTGCGTAAAGGATTGTTTACCCTGCGGCTTCTCCACCTTGCCGCGGATATTTTTAACGCTGACAATATAAATACCGCTTAACATCGCCTTAACCTCACCGCGCACCGGAAGGTCATCAAAGATGCCGTCATCGCAAATCAGGTTTGTAATCTGTGGGCCAATCTTTGCCTTGACAATGGGCAGCTTCATATTTCGCATACGCTTTGGCGTTTGGTCTACCACTGCCTTTGGCAGGTTTGCCTCGCTCATCTTCATCATCTTTTTGTCAATAATCATCATCGTGCAGGGCTGTGCGGCTGCTGCCATCTGCTCTCTTTGTTCAGCCTGCTTTTTTTGCAGCTTATTGCCTACAAAATATAGGACAGCCAGTATCAGCAAGGCTACAACGATAACAATTAGTGCAATTTGTCCTCCTGACATAAATTAACTCCTTTCCATAGGTGTTTCCGCTGCTTCTGCCATCAGATTGCGGATAATATTCTGTGTATAGGCTGCGGGCTTCCGTTTGTACTCTGGCGGCAGCTCCGACAGCATAAAGGGACTGCCGTAGACTACGGTAACTTTTCCCTTGCGGATTTTAAAGCCCGGGCGACATTCCAAAAGGCGGTTGGTGCCAATAATGGCCACCGGAACCACAGGCGCCTTTGCTTTTTCAGCCATTTTCAGGCTGCCTTCCTTAAATTCATTCATATCATCACATTTGCTCCTGGTACCCTCCGGGCAGATGAGCATACTGTGCCCTGCCTCGATTCGCCGGGCACCCTCCTGAATTGTCTTGACCCCCTCTCTCGGGTCGGTACGGTTCAGGAAAATACAGCCAATGTCCCGCATATAGAGGGGGAGCAGTGGATATTTTTCCATTTCCTTTTTGGCGACAAAGCCCATGGGGCGTTTTGCGGAGTTATGTGTGACCAGAATATCAAAATAGCTCTGGTGGTTTGACACAAACAGCACCGGTGTATCCGGAATGTTTTCTTTTCCAATGACAGTTACCTTTGCACCGGAAATGGAAAGCTCGCACCAAAAACCAAAATATATGAGCTTTTGCCCAATTGCATACCTAAGGCGAGGATTTTTCTTTCCAATCAGCCACAATATAACATGTACCGGAAGAAATAAAATCAGAAACAGCGCCAAAAAAAGTCCTACAAAAAAACTTCTCATATTATTATCCTTACTTCATAAAGACTTGTCTTACCTTCCATCTCTTTTTGCGGTTTCAAATAAACGGGCGGCTAATTGGTCATTTAAATCAGCCTCCGTAAATCTCCAAGACCAGTTTCCCTCGCCCACGCCCGGAGTATTCCTACGTGCCCAGGAGTCCAGGCTTAAAACAT
>CAMWOF010000099.1 GCA_947175805.1 uncultured Clostridiaceae bacterium | reverse complement strand
ATTGAGCGAAAGGACATGCAGTATCTCTATGCAGATGATTTATATCATTTTATGGATAATGAGACCTATGACCAGATTGATCTCTCTGCAGAGCAGATTGGTGATGCTTTGAAGTTTGTCAAGGAAAATGAAATGGTTAAGATAATGTCCCATAACGGACAGGTGTTTGCGGTGGAGCCGCCGTTGTTTGTAGAGCTGGAGATTACAGAGTGCGAGCCGGGCGTAAAGGGAGATACCGCCACAGGTGCAACAAAGCCTTGCACAGTGGAGACCGGAGCGAAGATTATGGTTCCTCTGTTTGTGAATCAGGGAGATAAGATTAAGATTGACACCAGAACCGGTGAGTATTTGTCCAGGGTATAGGATGAAAGAAACCAGGTCATGCCCCGTAGCTTGCTACGGGGTATTTGACTTTATGAGCGGTAAAGAGTGATAAGACGAAAAAGAAGAAATTACAAGGAGCAGAAGACAGAAATGAAGGCATCAAGGGAGAAAAAACAGAGTACAAAAGTAAAGAAAAATCAAAATACTGAGCCGGAGAAAGTAAAGAGCCAGGCCATGGAGGCACAAGAGGAGAACATTTCGGAGAATAAGGAAAAAAGCGCCAAACGCTGGATTTTTATTGCGGTTATTTTGCTCTTACAGGCATTGTTGTGTGTGGGCTGCATGGAATGGGTTTCGAGGGGGAGCTTTATAGCTGTCCTGGCATGGGTGAAGGCAGAGCCACTTTATCTGCTTTATAATATTACGGTTGTTCTTTGGCTGATATGCTTTTTTGATGTGATTTTTCATGACCTGCGGTGGGGTTATGTGATACTCCAGGTGATTTCGGCTGTTTTCGGTGTGGCGGAGTCCATGAAACTGGAGGCGAGAAAGGAATATATTGAGTTTTCGGATATTATGATTGCCGGAGAGTGGACACAGGCGGCCTCCGATGTGAAGTTTCAGGGTGTTCATGTGTTGATTGGCACCGCTGCCTTTATGGTGTTTTTTGTGTTATGCCTGTGGTTGTGCAAGGGATTCTGGAAACGGAAACGCACAAAGAAGGCATTTAAACGGGGGAGTGCAGTCTGGCTTCTTAGCGGCCTGCTTTTTGCCGGTGCAGTTTATTATCCGGCGGTGTCAAACGGACTTCCCAAGCGGGTGGTTATCGGCGCAGAGGGGGAGAAAAAGGGCGGCACCGTGTGCTTTTTGGAGAGCATTGCTTACTATTCCATGACCACAGATTATTCCGATGAAATCTATGCGGAGGCGTTGGCATATTTTGGTTTGGAGGAGCAAGAGGCACAGGAGGCTCCTACAGACGCACCGGTTCTGGCGACAATCCAGAGTGCGCAGGATATTACTGTGAAGCCAAACATTGTCGTGATTATGAGTGAGGCGCTTTGGGATATCAACCAGATTGCGGAGGCGGTGACATTTACGAAGGATCCAATGGCGGATTTTGATATGGCGGATGCTCACGGAAATACATACATAAAGGGAAAAGCCGCATCCAATGTATTCGGCGGCGGAACGGATAAATCGGAATTTGAATTCCTGACCGGCTGGAATTCCAAGTATGCGTTGAGTGGCAGTTCTCCTTACAGGGATTTTTTTACCCGCGGACAGGCTTCTATCGTGCAGTATTTAAAGGAGCTTGGCTATTTAAGTTATGCCATCCACCCTTACAAGGGCGATTTCTGGGGGAGGGATACCTCATACAAGAATATGGGCTTTGATGATTTTTACAGCATGACAGTGATGAAGCATCAGGATAAATATGATGTGTTTATTTCCGATGCTGCCCTGACGGATGAGATTATTGACCGTTTTGAGGAGCGGAGGCGGAGCTCGGATGCACCGGTATTTTCCTTTAATGTGTCTATACAAAACCATGTGACCAGAATTGCGGAGGGAGAGGCGGCCCCGACCTGCCATGATGTGGCGCTGGATTATCATATAGATTATACCGAACTGGAGGCATATACGAGAAATAAGCTGCTAGGCTATGTAAACGGTGTATATACTTCGGGAAAGGAATGGCAGAGGCTGATTGATTATTTTGCGGGGCAAAAGGAGCCTACGGTGATTTTGCTGTTTGGCGACCATGCGCCAAGCTTTTTGTCTGATTTTGAGGATCATGTCAGCAGGGAGATTGCTGATAAGGAATTTTACGAGACGCCTTTTTATATATGGAATAATTATGGGCTGGGAGAATTTGGCGAGGACGAGATAAACATATCTTATCTGTCGGAGCTTTTGCTGGAATATATCGGATTTCCCCTTACAAAGCAGGGAGTGTTGAATAAATACCTCCGGCTAAAGTGTCCGGTGGATACCCGCTTTTTGGTCAGGGATGCGGATGGGAAGCCGGTGGATATTACCGAGGATGCTTACATTGACCGAAGCTACGGGGTATCGAATGCTATGCACTATGCGTTGACGCAGAATTCCTATGAGATGGATATCTGGCGGATACTGCCATGACGGGTCATTTTCTAAATGTAATATGAGAAGGAATGTGAAGGGACAGCTTCATGCAGGTTTTTTAGCATGAAGCTGTCCCTGTTTGCATATACATAGGACAAAGGGGGAGAGCGATGGAAAAAGAAAATGAGATTTTATGTATTCTGTGTAAAAACCTGAGGAAGCTGTTGGAAAAAACGGAGCTGGCATATGACAAGCTGAATGAGCTGAGGCTCAGGGTTCACGAGCCCTTGATTGCCGTCTATGACGGACGGGAGTATTTTATTGGGGAACAGGGGGGCCTGGTGAGGGAGCGGGAGCTGGCATACAGGCTTTCGGAGGCAGATATTAAGGATACGTTGGAGTTAATCAGTAATTATTCCCTGTATGCCTATGAGGATGAAATCCGTCAGGGCTTTATTACTGTAGAAGGCGGCCATCGAATTGGACTGGCCGGCACAGTGGTGGCAGAGCAGGGTAGAATCAGAAATGTTAAAAATATATATTTTATTAATATCCGTATTTCCCATCAAATTACGGGCTGTGCCCTGCCGGTGCTGCCGTACATACGGGATGCGGACAGGGTGTATCACACGTTGATTATCTCGCCGCCCAGGGGCGGCAAAACTACACTGCTTCGGGATATGATCCGCTGTATATCCAATGGCGATGGGAAGAATGCGGGTATGACGGTGGGGGTGGTGGATGAGCGTTCAGAGCTTGGCGCCTGTTACCGGGGAATGCCGCAAAATGATTTGGGGATGCGGACGGACATTTTAGACTGCTGTCCTAAGGTGGATGGTATGCTGATGCTGATCCGCTCCATGGCGCCACAGGTGATTGCAGTGGACGAGATTGGAAGTATAGAGGATATTGAAGCGATTGCATATGTGATTCACTGCGGATGCAGGATTTTTGCCACCGTTCACGGCATGTCTATTGATGACATCAAAAATAAGCCGGTGCTCAGAAAGCTGGTGGAGGAGCGTATCTTTGAGCGGTACATTGTGCTGAAAAACAGCAGGCACGCAGGTCAGATTGAGAGTATTTTTGATGCCATGGGAAACCGGCTCTATGATAGTAATACACGGCGGGAGGCATATGGCGTATGTGGATAAAGCTTGTGGGCTGTATTGTAATTATGGGTTCTGCTGTACTACTGGGCATGTATTACGGCAATTGCCTGACGAGGCGGCTTGCCGCACTTCGACAGCTATATCAGGCAATGCAGCTCTTAAAGGGGGAAATCTGTTACCGGCACGCTACGCTTTCCGAAGCTTTCACAGAAGTGGGCAGAAGGTGCGGACATGATGTAGGTGC
Source organism: uncultured Clostridiaceae bacterium (assembly GCA_947175805.1). Classification (GTDB taxonomy): domain Bacteria; phylum Bacillota; class Clostridia; order Lachnospirales; family Lachnospiraceae; genus RGIG6919. The sequence continues at coordinate 4,550 of CAMWOF010000099.1, read as the reverse complement.
GTGGATGGAGACTTTAGGGCGCAAGCTTATGGACAGGCGTTCGGCTACTTTTATGGAGCTTTGGCTTTCGGCGGTGGAGACGATTTCCCGGCAGGGAGCTTTTTCACAGGAGGATATTGGGCTGCTTCGGGAGTTCGGGAAGAACCTGGGCTATCTGGATTTACAAATGCAGGAGAACAGAATCCTTTTTTTTATGGAACAGTTGGACGTGCAGATGAAGGAGCTTTTGGATACGATGAAGGAACGGCAGCGGCTGTATCGGACGCTCAGTATTCTGGGTGGGTGCTTTTTAATTGTTGTGCTGCTTTGATGCAGAGAAAATGTTATGGGATGAAGGAGAGTGCTGATGTCGGTACAGCTTATTTTTAAAATTGCAGCGGTGGGGATTTTGGTTTCCTTGCTGAACCAGGTGCTAAAGCACTCCGGCAGGGAGGATCAGGCGTATCTTGTGAGCCTGGCAGGCTTGATTATTGTCCTTACCTGGGTGGTTCCTTACATTTACCAGTTGTTTGAGACAATATCCACATTGTTTGACCTGACTTAACGGGTTGGAAGGGTTTTGCGTGGCAGATTATGAGCATTGTAAAAATATGTATTTTAGCAGTGGCTGGTGTTTTGCTGGCGTCGCATATTAAGTCACAGAAATCAGAGTATGCAGTATTCTTAAGCCTTGGCATATGTGTGCTGGTGCTTATTTTTTCGGTGGACAGGCTAAGCTATATCGTGGAGATGATTTCGGGACTGCTGGAGCTGATTACGATTGACCGTACTTATCTGGTTTTACTTTTAAAGCTGATTGGGATTGCCTATATCACGGAGTTTGCAGCAGCGCTCTGTAAGGAGGCAGGCTTTGGCGCCATTGCGGGGCAGGTGGAGTTAGCCGGTAAGCTGACCATGGTATTTATGAGCATACCGGTGGCATTTTCCGTGCTGGAGGTCATACGGGAATTCCTGGGGACATAGGGCATGCGGGAGGTATTAATAGTGACGGTTAATATGGTGGAGCTTACCGGGTTTGACGAGCTGCTCCAAATGCTTATCAAAGGGGATATCAATGGGGCGTTGATGGCGGTTTTGTCGGGAATTTCGGACAGCCTGTTTTCATCTCTGGAGGAAAACAGGGAATATCTGCTGCAAATTCTTATGGTGGCGGTATTGGCGGCATTTTTTACAAATCTGACCACCGCCTTTGATGGAGGGCTTCTGGGGGAGCACGGCTTTTATGTGTCCTTTTTGATGATATTTGCCTTGGCGGTCAGGGCTTTTTCCTCTTTTTATGAGATCGGACATGGATTGATGGCAAGGGTGGTGGACGCTGCCCAGGTAATGCTGCCGGCATATGTGATTGCGGTTACTGGCGCGGGGGGCTCTTTTTCGGGCACCGCCGCCTATGAGCTGATGAGCCTGGTGCTAGGATGCATCCAGTATTTTATCCTTTATGTGCTGTTTCCGATGGTGCAGGTGTATTTTTTGTTTCAGTTCATCAATCAGCTCAACAAGGAGCAATATTTTACCAGATGGATGGAGATGCTTAAGGGCGGCGTAAACTGGTGCTTAAAAACCATCAGTGTGTTTGTCATCGGCATGCATTTGCTAAAGGGACTGATTTCGCCCATGGTGGATGCGGTGAAGGTCGGCAGCATCCAAAAGGGCATCAGTGCACTGCCCGGCGGTTCCTTTGTGGCGGCATTTACAGGAGTGTTCCTGGGCTGCAGCGTGCTGATTAAAAACTGTGTCGGCGTAGCGGGCATTTTGATTTTGCTGGGAATCGTGTCGGTGCCGCTGCTTAAAATGGCTGTCCTGGTGGCGATATATAAGGTGCTGTCGGCATTATTAGAGCCTATTATAGATAAACGGCTGTCAAAGGCGTTGTCGGGGATTCATGATGCCGGAGTGCTTTTGCTCAGGATATCCTTTACCTCGGTAGTGCTTTTGATTGTCAGCATCGCGCTGATTGCGGCTTGTACCAATACAATGTTATATACAAATTAGGAGAGGAGAAGCATATGTGGCAGGATTTTGTGATGAAGCTGGTTTCCTTTGGCATATTGTCTACAGTGGTGTTAAATCTGATGCCGAAGGAAACCTACAAAAAGTATATTCGGCTGACGCTTGGTTTTCTTCTGATTCTGATCATTGCGGCTCCGGCCATTCGCCTTTTTGGGCAGGAGCATCGGATAAATGAGATATTTCAGGATATATTCTCCAGAGTGGAGATATTGGAGGCGCAGCCAGAGTTTGATGCGGCCGGTGAGGCATATCAGCAGTTGTTAAAGGAGCTCTATGAGGAGCAGATTAGGGAAATGGGGGAGGAGCCATGGCAGGGGACGGAAGAATTGGAGAAATCCTCGGAAAATTAAAAGGGATAAAAGAAAGGCTGACGCCGGAAAAGCTGGTGACCGGTATTTTGGTGGGGGCGCTGCTGCTTGTGATTGCCATGCCAACAGGGACAAAGCCCGATAAAGAGGAGACCGGGGAAAAAGGTCAGGACAATGCGGGACAGCAAGTGGCAGGACTTTCCGACACGGCATCCGACGCCGCTTATGTGGCGGATTTGGAGGCAAGGCTTTCGGCAATGCTTGGCAAGGTTTCCGGTATCGGAAAGGTGGAGGTCATGATTACCCTAAGCGCCACCAGCGAGGAGATTTTGAACAAGGATATACCCTATCGGCGGGAGAGCGTGACAGACTCCGATGAGGCGGCGGTAAAGCAGCAAAACAGCTATGAGAGTGAGGAAAAGACAGTTTTGGTTGAGAAGGGAGGGGATTCGCTTCCCTATGTAATCAAATCTGTCTATCCGGAGATTGAGGGGGTGCTGGTGGTGGCGCAGGGTGCAGATCAGGCAGCGATAAAAAATGAAATTATTGAGGCAACCCAGGTATTATTTGGCGTGGAGGCGCATAAAGTGAAAGTATTAGGAATGGATTAGCATAAGCTTAAAAAGGAGGATTTTTATGAAAAGTATTTTTAAGAAAAATCAAATGATGATTGCAGTGCTTGCCCTGATGATTGCGGTTGCCGGATATCTGAATTTTACCAGCAGGGATGTAACCACCGACAGTAAGGATGTTTTAGGAAACGGTGTGGACGAGACTGTAGGTGCAAACGGCATGGACGTGAATTCCAATTATTATGAGGGTGCATTGGGTAATTCTGACGATGCCTTAATCAGCGCAAATGTGGAGGATTCCATTCAGGGCAATGAGACTGCGGAAGGAGAAATGGATGATAAATCAACTCTCGAAAATGGTATAAATACAGATGAAATTGGGGAAACTGTACTTACCTCTGCTGCTGTCATGGATAATTTTTTGTCCCAGGCAAAGTTAAACCGGGAGCAGGTGCGCGCTAAAACAAAGGAGATGTTAAATGACATTATCCAGAATTCGTCTCTCTCGGAGGATGCTAAGGAGGACGCCATAAGGCAGATGATTACGTTGACGGAAAATATGCAGAAGGAGGCGGAGGCAGAGCAGCAGCTGGGCATCAAGGGCTTTGTGAATGCAATTGTGTCCATCAGCGAGGACAGCGTGGACGTCAGCGTAGCGAAGACGGAGCTTACAGACGTAGAAAAAGCGCAGATTGAGGATATCATCATCAGAAAGACAGGATGTGAAATCCAGGATATTGTGATAACGACCATGGGCAGCAGCCAGGAAAGCGAAAAATAAATTGCAATCTTTTATGTTTTTAGGTATACTATACGTTAAGTAACAATAAATACATTTCTGGCATTGAATCAGGTGATCAGATAAGATAGAAGGAGGAGCAACATATGGGAACGCAGATGAGAGAAGAAAAGGATTACCCATTGAAGGAAGTGGTGTCCGACGGCGATGTGCAGATTGCAGACGAAGTTGTTGCTATCATTGCCGGTCTTGCTGCCACTGAGGTTGAGGGTGTGGCAAAGATGTCCGGGAATATTCCAAATGAGCTGGTCAGCAAGCTTGGCATGAAAAATCTTTCCAAGGGCGTGAAGGTGGAAGTGGTGCCGCCTACGGTCAGGGTTTTGCTTACGCTGGTGCTGAATTACGGATATAATATCCCGGAGGTATCAAAGACGGTGCAGGATAAGGTGAAGAGTGCGATTGAAACCATGACAGGCTTAGAGGTCAGCGAGGTGAATGTTAGGATTGCAGGGGTATCCATTGTGGAGGAATAAGATGGATGCGGCTGCCTGCAGGCATGTGAAGTAAGGGCTGTTGCGATACTGTCTCGTGACAGCCTTTGCTGGGTTTTGAAAGGATGTACCATGACAAGAAAAGAGATTAGAAGCAGCATATTTACAATATTATTCCGGCTGGATTTTACAGCGCCGGAGGAATTTTCTGAGCAGATTGATTTTGCGGTGGAGGATTTATCGGAGGGCAGGAAGTTTTCTGATAAGGATGAAAGCTACATCAGAACCAAGACATCTGATGTGGCGGCAAAGCTTGCGGACATCGATGCCCTGATTGGCGCCAATGCACAGGGCTGGAAGCTTCAGAGAATCGGCAAGGCGGAGCTTACTATTTTGAGGCTGGCGGTGTACGAGATGAACTATGATGAGG
>CAMWOF010000098.1 GCA_947175805.1 uncultured Clostridiaceae bacterium | reverse complement strand
GCTTCAGCTCTTGTTTCCCCTTGCCATTCTCATAAATGGCAAGCCTCGTCATCATGCGAACCTTTTCCTCGTTAACCAAACTGTTCACCTCTTTCAGCAGCGCAAGATTACTTATCTGAACTTTTCAATGCAGGGAAAGAAAACTCGATTAAAGTATTATTCTGCAGCATACCTGTTCTCACTTTTTTATATTATATCTCCAATCTATTATCACACACTATTCCATTTTATACAAGCAGAATTTGTCAAAGGGCAGACAGGGAAACGCTACAGCCCAATGTTTATAAGGGTTGCAGCGTTTGTTTATTTCCTTTATGATTTTGCTCCACTCACTTTCTCAAAATAAAGGTCAATGTTTTTCTTAATCTCTGCCGGCTCTAATCTCTTTGAAAGATAGCCTGCAGGTTTTAAGGCCAGAACCTGTTGTACAGTTTCCTTATCCACCCTGCCCGTAATAAAAATGACCCCAATACTTGCAAAATCTTCCTCGGCACGAATCATTTCTAATACCTGTTTTCCGTTACATACGGGCATTTCATAATCAAGAAGTATCAAATCAGGTCTGTCGAGAATAAGACTTCTGATTGCCGATAAGCCTGAGCTGGCAAATGACAGCTCATAGTCTTTATACAGCAGTTCTTTCATTGCCAGCAGCATCACATCGGAATCATCCACCACAAGAATTTTCTTCTTCTGACTCATCTCTTTTTGTTCCTGCTCGTTTTTCTTTAAGTACTTCCCAATTTCAGCCACAGCATTTTCTGCCTTAATGGATGTTGCTTCCGTGCTGCTTTCGTTCAAATGAGGTGCAATCATACAGTAGGCATAATATCCTTCCCCCGTATCAAACAACATACTAAACTGTGGCTTTTCCCGCTCAAACACATTTCTAAACTGCTCATATGAAAGTAAATTTTCTGATTTAATTTTATACTCCGCTGAGCTTGGAAAATGTTCCATTATATATTCAACGCACTGTCTGGCAGTATACCTCACTGCATTGATTAGCATAACGGTTACCTTATTCGTCTTAATTCCGATAAGCCTTCCAACTGTATTAATCAGCAGTTTTTCCTCAAAAACCAAAATATTCTCCCATTTTTTACCCTTGTCATTACTGTATATAATGCGGTAATAGATACCCTTTCCAAATTTCTCAGCGCCGTAACTCTCGCTGAGAACCTTAGAATCCAGCTGGAACATGTCGTACAACTGTTGAAGAATTGCCTGACGCATGGCATCATGCGCTTCCTCAGGCATAAGCCCCTCCCACTTACTTACGGATTTTCCTATAATAGCACGGTCTTCCGTCATGGTATGTCCTAAAAGCCATCCTGTACAAACCCCTAAAAAATGACTCACTGCATCTTCTGAATATTCATTTTCCACTAATTCCTGCTCAAGTGCCGGAAGGGTTTTTTCACGAAAATCATCATGTATCCGCTTATGTATCTCCAGTCCGCTGTAATCAATAGACTCCATATAAGCTTCCTCGTCCGCAAAATGCTTCACAGCATGGTCTTTAAAATATTTAACACCTTCTTCACATACCCACCGGCTCTTTTCCTCATCATCTCCAAATGCAAAAAGCTTATTAATAATCTTAAACAGTTTTTTATGTTCCTGGTCAATGACATCAACACCAATATTAAATCTATCTTCCCATTCCAAATGATTTTCCATATTACTTCTCCTTTTTATTTTACTTTCCATTTCTTCACAAGCGGAATACTCGGGGTACAACACAAAATATGAAGCATTCACACAAACATTAGTGCAAACGCCTCATATTTTTCAGCAGTATATTTATAAAACAACTACTTTATTTTTTCCACCTTTCTTTGCACGATATAATGCAGTATCCACGCGGGTACATAAAGTATCCTGTGTATCCTCCTTCGTCGCCTGAGTTACACCAAGACTGATTGTCTGGGAACGCATATTAGGAAATGTAGTATTCTCAAAGCACTGGCGAATCAGTTCCGCAATCAGTGAAGCTGCCGAAAGCTCTGTATCAGGCAGCAACAGCATAAACTCCTCGCCGCCCCATCTTCCTGCCGAAAAATTAGAGGAAGACCGCATCTGCTCATTGCGGAGAATGTTCGCCAATGTAATAATAACCCGGTCACCCTCCTGATGTCCATAAGTGTCATTGACCTGCTTAAAGTTATCAATATCCAACATGATAATTGAAAACTTACTATCCTTTATATTCGCAAGACTCTTTTCAATGCGCGCCTGTGTCTCTGCCCGGTTATAAAGCTTGGTCAGACCATCAGTAATGGCTGCATCCCGTAGATTTCTATTTGCATTTTCAAGCTCTTTGTTCATCTCTTCCAGCTCTAATGAAGTCGCACTGATAAAGGTTGCCAGACGTGATACCAAAGGAATTTTAGAGAGTCTCTTTCTATTTTTGGAAACATCCAAAACCGGAGTCTTAGCAGCCTCACCCTCCCGCATAGCCGCAATAACAAGGGTTACATTATGCTGGTTTAAACAATTGTTTGTACGGATAAATTCACCATGTGAAAAAAATCCGATAGCAGGCGCAATGTCCTTAAACGGTTCTAACTCATATGTAGGCTCATTGGATGTCCAAAATGTACGCCTCGCTGCACATGAAAAAATATGCAGTAAATCCGGACAAAACTTTCGAATTCGCTGGCTATCCTCCGAAATAATCTCCACAATTGTCTTAGGGTCACCGTAAGATATTCTCACTGTAGAGCCAATCTCGATATCCGATGACATCGTAATTGAGCGGTCGGCATTGCTCGCTACAGGAACACGCAGTATTGTGGTGTCATTATGCTCATAAAACAACGGAAATTCCAGTGTATTATAGAAGAAATTCTCGTCATTATTGATACTGAGATATTTACGATACACATCATATGCCGGAATTCCGTTCAGTTCCTGTAAAATACAGCCATCTGACTTTGTAACGGTAAACTTACGCCCTAAAGGCTTCCAACCCGTAATTTTTATGGAATCCACATAAAAATCCTCGCCACCGTAGAAGACAATCAGAATCGAACTTTCCGAATATTCACCGGCACTTGAAAATACACAGGAGTCATCACTTGTAATATCGTCACTACATGACACACCGCCGAAAATCTGTACATCCGGACTTATATCCTTAAGTCCGTCACAAAACTGTGTAGTAGAGCCCTCTGGAATTGTAGAATGCATCTCAATCGCCTTTACCCATGGGTTCTGTCTTGCCTCTTCTACAATTCTTTCCGTAATCCATTCTATGGAATTCTTCTTCCTATCATATTGAAAAACCTTAAACTGCGTCGAATCATACTCAAAAGATGTCGCTACAACAATAATTTCCTCGGAAAGCTGGCAGTTAATTAAATTGCCGCTTGTCGAGCACCCAATATATGGAACTCCGGGAAAAACCTGCTCGATTACATTGCAAAGTGGATTTACTGTGTCAGGCTCCAATATCTCAGAATAAATCTGAAACATCATTTTTGATATTCCGTCTTTCTCACACTTATTCTTAAAATCCTGTAATTCCTTACGAAAACACGCTTCCTCATGATATGTAATCTGAAATTGTTTCATAACTGCTCCTTTTTCAATGTGATAAGTGATAAGGTAGTATAACATGTATAATACTACCATATTTCACCTTAAAATTCAATCAATACACCAAAAAGAATGATAATCAGTGATACTCCAAATATGAATGTGAACAGCGATAAGAGATTTCTATTTAGCTTTACCTTAAAAATTTCTCCCTCTACAATTTTATGCTGTCTTTTTTCTTTTCTACTATCATCCCATACAAAATATTCTTTCCCCATATATGAATATATTTTTACGTTGTCAGGAATCCTATTTTTGTATCTCTTAAAAAAAGGAGCACTGCATTTAACATGAACATCATACTCCGCCTCAACCTGATAATACTTAATTAATAAGCCACCACCACGTCCCCAATCATAATCAAAATACACTTTCTTTAATCTTATGACTTTTGCATCAACAGAATATCCATTTTTAAGGATTTCATCAAATTCCTTTCTGTTTTTTATTGTTTCTATAGCGCACACACAAACAATTACCAAATACAGAATCGCAAAGAAAAACCACATCCTATCATTTTCAGATTTCACAAAATCTCTAAATGCCATTAAAAGCAATCCAATTTCAATAATGCTACACGCAAATAAATATGAGAGACTCGTTCTATAAAAAACTTTTTTCACAATGTATTCTTACCCCCATCAACATTTTGACAGGACATCCCCAATATCCCCATCGATGCAGATCGACTGGCTCTCGATTTCCTCCGGACAAACCGCCTCGCCATAATTGATACAGGCGTATACTGCCTGTCTGTTTTCTGCTGTCATTTGCCAGAATGGATATTTGATAATTCCCGGTGTATTATAACCCACCCCAAGCTCTAAAAACAATACTTTCCCGCTTTTCCTTGTCCGCAGATAATTTTGATACCGCTCTGCTGCCAGATGCCATCCCTCATCCTCTACAAAGGTATCATCTGCACGCAGATTCATAGTCAGCGGCTTTCCACAGTGCGGGCATTTCGGCAAAAGCACAGACGGAATACGCATATCCTTTTGCTCCTCCATCATCTGACGAACAATTTTCTCATTATCAAAGGTTTCATTACAACAAGGCTCACTGCATTGGAACAGCCCGTAATCCCCTTGGGTATAAAATAATCTCTGCTTGTCAAACCCGGCTTTCTGAAAACAGTGGTCTACATTGGTTGTAAGCACAAAATAATCCTTATCCTTCACTATTTCAAAAAGTTTCTGGTATACCGGCTTTGGAGCATCCATATAACGGTTGACAGTAATATTCCGGCTCCAGAATGCCCAATATTCCTCCGGTGTGCTGTATGGATAGAAACCGCCTGCATACATATTATGAAAACCATACTTCTCCTCAAAATCCGAAAAATACTGCCGGAACCGTTCCCCGCTGTAAGTAAATCCTGCCGAGGTAGAAAGTCCCGCACCAGCCCCTATCACAATAGCATCTGATGTTTCGATTTTATTTTTCAGATTTTTAATCTGCTCTGCGTAATTTCCTCCTGAAGATATTCGTCCTGTATGGATAAACTGTGCATGTTTCATATTATCCTATCCTTTCTACTGCCTTGACCGGGCACACCTTATGGCAGTTGCCACAATGAAGGCAATGCTCTTGTTCTATTTTATAGGGTTTTCCCTCTTTGATGCAATGTTGCGGGCAATTTTGCACACAGTTTCCACATCCGACACACGCATCCATAATCTGATATCCTTTGAACGAAATGTTTCCTCCACCAATCGTATAATTTCCCCTGAAAATAGGATTGACGCCAAGATTGAAATACTCTATTTCACCATCGGTAATCCGAAAAACAATTCCGGCTAATTTTCGGGTATCATCCGGATACACATTAAGCAGATACGGCTGTTCATCAAATATAGTATTAATCCAATGTTCCTGTTTCTCCTCCTCCACAGGTTCCGCCTTTGCAGAAAGTCTTATCATTTCCTTATATTTCGTGTATCCAAGTATCTGCACACGTCCATCTGCCAGAAGCTCCTTACAAAAGTTCTTGCCTCTGGCTGTAAAAAAATACATGGCATCCGGCTCATAGTGTATCGCGCTGATATTGCGAATCTGCGGATTTCCATATTCATCTACCGTAGCAAAAGCCAGTACACCTACATACTGAAGCTTCTGTAAACAAGTCTTTGCATCCATTATAATCCCTCCAAACTGTCTATCATGATATTTCATATTAAAAAAATCAGTTGCCTTACATCATATCATTTTTACCACAATTTTTCCATTTACTTTTCCGCCATCTAAAGCCACACATGCCTCTTTTATCTCTGAAAAATCATATTCTGCTCCCAAACAGGGACGTAAATTATGTTGACAGATAAAAGAAAAAATATTATCCATCACCTCCTGCGTCGGAGCATTGCTGTAAAATCCTGTGAGATAAACACCATTTGGTATAAATTTTATCGGATCAAATCCATTCAAGGCATAAATCCCGCCAAGAATACCAGTATGGCAGACAATCCCGCCTTTTTCGATGCAACGCATTGTATCGTGAAGCGTTTTTACTCCTACAAGCTCTAGTGCCTTTGTCACACCAGATAATTGATCCTGCAGATTTCCAGTATCCAGTACCGCTTCATCTGCACCTTTCAACAAAGGCAGCTTGCTTTCTTTATGGGTCGTGGCAATCACTTTACTTCCTATTGCTTTTGCCAGCTGCATTGCTGCATAACCCAGTGCACAAGTTCCACCACGTATTAACAGAACATCCTCCTTTGTCAGATTCAGACATTCAAACAGAGAACCCCATGCGGTAAAATATGTTTCCGGAACCGCAGCCATCTCTTTCCATGAAAGACCGGTATCTACTTTAAAAACATGATGTGCAGGAAGCAGCGCGTATTCCGCATAGCTGCCATGAAACTCACGTCCCATGCCGCCCATCAGCGCTGCTACTTTCTGCCCTTTTTCAAAATGACTGTCAGATGGGTGAACAATTTCCCCCACACACTCAATACCGGGGATAATCGGTTTGTGTATATACGCATTGTCTATCTCATGCAGACGTAAAATCTTCTCGGAATGGTTCATTCCAAATGCCTTAACCTTAACAAGAACCCATCCCGGTCTTACTTCCGGGATTTCAACTTCTGATAACGTAATCTGCTCGGCTGGTGTAACGCCGTTAAGAACAAGCGCTTTCATATCCCTCTACCTCCTTCCAGCACTGAGGATCCGCATCATAAAAATCTCCCCTTGCGCCACTCGCCACAGCAGGACAGCCCCTGCACCATGCTTTCAGCTCACATTTGGAGCATTTCTTAAATTTATCGTAATCACGGTATGTCTCCATCTCACAAACCCATACATCCGCCAACCGATCCTCAAACACATTTGCTACCCTGCTGTTCTGAACCCGTCGGCAGGCATAGACATCTCCCGTTGGCAGAATTGTCATATGGCAGTTTCCACAGTTGCAGCCTCCATAAATCATGCCTTCCTCTGCATCTTCTGGTATCGTAAATTCCCCTGTCTCATACTTGTACAGAGTCCAGAGATGGTCCTTTTTATTGAAATATGTTTCACAGCCAGCCGCCTCATACGCCTTGAATTTCTTATCGCAGACGGCAAGCAATTCCCTGTATTCCATCGGTGTCATTCCTGTATCCTTCTCTTCACTGGTAGGACAATATCTGGCAAAGGCAAAGACATCCGCTTTGTTGGCAACTACTGTGTCAATAATATCCGGTATTTCCTTTATATTCGTTCCCGACACTGTAGTCATAATCACCGCACGGATACCTGCTCTTTTCAGACATCCTATCTTCTCAAGGGTAACATCAAAAGAACCAGACTTGCGGAACCAGTCGTGGGTTTCCCTCATACCATCTATAGAAAGCTGGTATTTCTGACAGCCAAAGCTGTGCAGGCGTTCACAGACCTCATCATTTAAGTGGAATGGATTTCCTAAAATCGCAAATGGAATCTCCTTGCTTTTTAACAATGCAAGAAGTTTCCAAAAATCCGGATGAAGAATCGGATCTCCCCCTGTTATATAAAAATAAGGAAGGCGGTTATATATCTCACAGAAATCTTCACAATTTGCCACAACCTCTTCCATCTGCTCCCATGACATAGAATCCAGCTTTTTGCAGTTATTTTCAGAAAAAATATAACAGTGTTTGCACCTCTGGTCACAGTCATCTGTAATATGCCACTGGAAAGCGAAATACTGTTTTGCTGTTTTTTTACATTTCTCCATCGTAAATGCCTCCCTGTCACTAATAGTTCTCTATATCCAAATGGATAACTTTTTCAAAAATCCCCGGCAATCACTTTTAAGAAATATCAGAAATTGCCGGGGCATAACATAGAAAACAAAACGATTATGCGTGAAACAAATACTAAGCTTGTTTCGCTATAAACAACTCAATGTTTGCTTCACTTATCGCCTGCTCCACAGGCAGAACCGCATGCTGCCGGTTTCTCTTCTGGCTTATCACCTGAACCACAAGCGGAACCACATGCCGCCGGTTTCTCTTCTGGCTTATCACCTGAACCGCAAGCGGAACCACATGCTGAAGAAACTTCTTCTGCCTTCTCATTCCATCCGGAAAGATTTGAAAGTGCCATAATGTTTTACCTCCAAAAATGTATTCAGTGAGCTTTTTGCTTCCTGTATTTATCATTTTACGAAATTTTTTCACCTCCACAAGTACGCACTATTTGGTAACTTAGGTTACCTTTTAGTAACTTTTGTGTATTTTAAGGATTCATGGATAACAGAATAAG
>CAMWOF010000097.1 GCA_947175805.1 uncultured Clostridiaceae bacterium | reverse complement strand
TGTGTACAGTGTATGCATATAGGCAGCTATGATAAAGAGCCGGAAACGGTGGAGATGATGGATACCTACGCAATGGAGCAGGGATATGCTTTGGATTTTTCCGAGAAACGCTTCCATCATGAAATCTATCTGAGTGATCCGAGAAGGACTGCCGAAGAGAGATTGCGGACGGTGATTAGACATCCTGTTACAAAATGTAAAATTTAATAATTCTTTTCCATTGCCCCCTTTTTACAATAATTGAATTTTCTGTCGGATTATGGTATAATTTATTTAGGACTACCATGATGGTAGGCGGTTAGCCCTCTCCGGAGGGACTGTGACCCTCCGTTTACATAGAAACCTGCAAAGGAATCTGGGAAAGGAGGGCTGAAGCGAATGTTGACGATTGAAGGATTGATTTCAGTGCTTGGCTTATGCCTGACCTGTTTCGGTCTCGGATACGCCATCGGTAGCAAAGATAATGATAAGACACAAAAATAGCCGCCCCTAACCAACTAAAGCGAGGCGGCTATTTCGTCGAACATACGTTGGGCTAAACCGTCTATCGGTAGCTCCTGGAGGGCACCTGTTACCGCAGGTGTCCTTCTTTACATTTAATATATCACAATTGTTAACTCATTTCAAGTTAAGTTCATTTTTAATTCACTTAAACTTATCTTTTTTTGAAAAATTTTAAAAAAGTGCTTGATACATATACTCCGTTGGAGCATACTGTGATTAGTAGAGGAGGAAGCGCAGGAAATATGGACAGAGAAATTTGAATGAGTTTCTTATTATTATAGTGATTACGGAAAGGGGTGAAATTTTGGACTTAAATATTAAAGTTCTAAGACTCAGTACAGGTATGACACAGGCTGCTTTTGCAAAAGAGTTTGATATCCCGATAAAAACCATACAAGGGTGGGAACGAAAAAATGGAAAAAGTCCACCACCGCATGTACTGAGAATGATACACCGGATTATAAAACTGGAAGGCTTAGACCAGAGTTATGAGCTTCCAGAATATAGAGCACAAGAAAACAGCAATCATGATACAGAAACAGACCCGTGAAATGTAGGATGAAATACAGGAAAGTTTGGAATCTCATGTTGAGCCAGATTTGAAAGTGTAATACAGATAAGTGAAGGGAAGTGTGAATATTCATGCTTCCTTTTTATTTGTGACGCCATTGCAATTGAAAAATAGAACGAATCAATATAAGGGTAAGTAGAATAGTGAAGCAGCAGCTTATGAAACAGGCAGCAGCGTGCATTTTTTTTACACATAAGAGCATATACATTGGAAAAAGAGAGGAGATGAGCAAATGGGTACACATTATATTATTCAAAATCATGACATGACGGAACAACAGGTAGAACAGGAGAAGCAGCATTTTAAGCAAATGGGATTCAAGGTTGTCATTATTAAAAATGGCAATGGCAATATCCGGGATGGTATCAATCAGCTCATTTTTAATCACATCAAGTAAGGTGATATTATGGTATATGGATACGCAAGAATATCACGGGACGAAGACAGGAATTTTGTTTCTATTGACAATCAGAAGCTAATCATCATTCGCTATGCAGAGACAAAGAAATTCAACATAAATGCATGGTTTGTGGATGATAATATCAGCGGTTACACCTTTAATCGGCCGGGGTTTACAGCATTGCTGGATACTCTGCGTGATGGCGAAGACATTGTTATATGTAAGGATTTATCAAGACTGGGAAGACATAATGCGAAAGTATTGCTTTTCATTGAAGAGCTGAAGGAGCGTGGCATCCGCCTGTTAATGGCAGATGATGATTACGATTCTTTTGCGGAAGAGGATGATATTTTAGGCATTAAGACTTGGTACAATGAGCGATACATAAAAGATACAAGTAAGAAAATAAGGAAGATGTTTAAAGCCAGACAGGAAGCCGGAACGATGATTGTGCCGGTTCCCTTTGGTTATAAGCATGTTGATGATGATAAATATGCAGTAGAAATTGTTGAGAGGGAAGCTGAAATTATCCGGTATATTGACAGCCTGTACCTGTCCGGCATGGGCTATCGGAAAATCGCATACAAACTAAATGAAGAAAAGATACTGACACCTTCGCAGCTGATGCAGCAGCGGGATATCACAAACAGTAAAATTTCAATACAGTGGAGCGGGGAAATGGTCAGGGACATTCTCAAAAATGACTATTATACAGGAACACAGCGTTTGCGGAAAAGAGCACGAATTGTTATAAATGGGACAGATAGACGTGTGCCAAAGGAAGAGCAGATAGTGTTTCCGGGACATCACGAAGCAATCAGAAGCCAGGATACACATAATAAGATACAGCAGCTTATGAGCAGCCGGCTCCGGCATAACTACCGGGGAGTGAAAAGAAATGAAAGCTTGTTTCAGCATCTTCTGACATGTGCCGATTGCGGTGCCAGAATGATACCTGTAGTACAGGCTTCAACGAAATACTATGTATGTAATACATATAATTCCAAAGGAAATGCATATTGCAGCTCTCACCGGATTCTGGAAAAGGAGCTGGTTAAGGTTATTATTAGATATCTTGAGCTTTGCAGGGATTATCTGCAGGACGAATTACCTGACTGCAATATAACAAAGCATGAGGAGAGACAGCACAATATAGAGAAGCATATTAAGGAGCTGCAAAAGCTGCGGAAGCAGGAGAGGCAAAAACTGCAGGTGTTGGTAGAGCAGAAAGCCGTTGACAGTGCAAAGCATGCAGCGGCAGTATTAAATACTGTCTATGACAATTTAATTACAACCAAGCTGCAAGCCATACAGCAGGTAAGTGAAGAGATAGAAAGCCTTGCAAAACAACAGCAAAATAAAGAGGATTACAAGGCAACGGTTTTTAACGCACTGGATATTATGAACAATATCATAGCGGAGGAGCAGCTTACATTTCAGGATATCGATGCCTTGGTAACATCAATTAAGGTAGAGTCAGACCGAAGCCTGATTATTGAATTTAAATATGGTTTCGGTGATTACATTTCTGTAAAGGATTTAGTCATCAGAGTATCAGACGATTATCAGATTATGCGGAATATTCTTCTTCTGATTCAGGAAGAGACTAGAATCTATACTTCAAATAAATATTTACGGATGCATTTGAAGCAATTAGGTTATAGTGTTTCACAAAGGAAGATGGAAGGATGGATTGAAGTGCTCATACAGCATGAGATATTAAAGCGCACAGGTAACCAGTGTAAGCCTCTATCTATAGAGAAAAGCAAGGCGGAGATTACAAAGATAATCAAAACGTTTGAGAGGGATGCTTATTTATAGGAACCTCCCCACAGTGTGATGTGCCGCCCCGGAGGCATGCCGCAGATGGTATTTGAATATGTGTTAAAGCAGCAGGGCATCGACCCTAAGGCAGATTTGACCATCGACCAGAGCATAGACTTTGGCGCTACAGCAGCGGCCTTTATGGGAGGCGATGCGGACTTTACCGTGGAGTTTGAGCCTTCAGCTACCGCTTTGGAGCAGGAGGGAGAAGGCTATGTTGTAGCTTCCCTCGGTGTGGACTCTGGTTATGTTCCTTACACCGCATTTTGTGCCTTGAACAGTTATATCAAAAAGAACCCGGATGTGATTCAGAGCGTTACCAATGCATTGCAGAAGGGTATGGATTATACAAAGTCCCATACACCGGCGGAAATTGCAAAAACCATTGCGCCGCAGTTTGCAGAGACGGACGAAAGCACGATTGAAACCATTGTGCGCAGGTATTATGAGCAGGATACATGGAAGGATAATCTGATTTTTGAAGAGACGGCCTTTGAACTTCTTCAGGATATTTTGCAGGAGGCAGGGGAGCTTTCCGAGAGAGTTCCTTACGAAAATCTGGTGGATACCGGTTATGCCAAGAAAGCGGCAAAATAAAAGAGAAGCACACCACACTAAAAAAGGGAAAGGTAAAAGAGGAATGTGCCATGCCCAAAGGGGGCAGGGGAAAATGGATATGCCGGCTGTACCAACAGGGTACAGCCGGTTTTTAAACTTCACTTGTATCCGTTGCGCAAATAAAAAATATTTGTTATACTGATTCTATGAAAATTATTTGAATAAGGGAGGTTACATTATGGGGAACAACGGACTAATGATGCAGTGCTTTGAGTGGTACATGCCCGCTGATTCTTCTCTTTGGAAGCAGCTTGCGAAGGATGCGGCAAAATTAAAGACAATGGGCGTGACAGGCGTGTGGCTTCCTCCTGCCTATAAAGGCGCTGCAGGCAAAGATGACGTAGGTTACGGTGTATATGATACATATGATTTGGGAGAATTTGACCAAAAGGGAAGCATCCCTACTAAGTACGGCACCAAGGAGGAGTACATCGCAGCGATTCAGGCGCTGCAGGGGAAGGGAATTCAGGTATATGCAGATATTGTACTGAATCATAGAATTGGCGCGGACAAGACTGAGCAGATTGAGGCGGAGGAGTTTAATGCTAATAGCCGTAATCAAATGGTTGGAAATAAGCGCACGATTCAGGGTTGGACAAAATTTACATTTCCGGGGCGTAAGAACCGGTATTCCAAGTTTAAGTGGAATTGGACTCATTTTGACGGCATTGACTGGGATCAGGAGAGTACAAAGAACGCAATTTTCCGTTTTATGGGAAAGTCATGGGATGAGTATGTTTCCAGCGAAAACAGCAATTATGACTATTTGATGGGTGCGGATGTGGATTTCAGTAACCAGGAGGTTATTGATGAGATGTACCGCTGGGGCTCTTGGTATCTGAAAATGACCGGTGTAGATGGTCTGCGGCTGGATGCGTTAAAGCATATTAACAGCCTGTTTTATCGGGACTGGCTTCCGGTAATGCGCGATGTGGCCGGTAAGGAATTGTTTGTGGTAGGCGAGTACTGGCACTGGGATGTCAATATCCTGAATCAATATCTTGAGGCAGTCAACCAGCAGATGTCATTGTTTGACGTACCGTTGCATCACAAGTTTTACGATGCATCCAAGGCGCATGGCAATTATGATTTGAGAAGCATTTTTGACAATACGCTGGTGGCATCGGCGCCGACCCATGCGGTTACTTTTGTGGATAATCATGACACACAACCGGGACAGGCGTTGGAGTCATGGGTAGAGGACTGGTTTAAGCCGATGGCGTATGCTATCATTCTGCTCCGGGAACAGGGCTATCCATGTCTTTTTTACGGCGACTATTACGGAATTTCGCATGACAGCATTGACCCTAAGAAAAAGATGCTGGATATTATGTTAAAACAGCGCAAGAAATGTGCCTACGGTCCACAGCACGATTATCTGGATGACCCGAATGTGATTGGCTGGACCAGAGAAGGGGACGAGGAGCACAAGGATTCCGGTCTGGCGGTGATTTTGTCTGACGGAACCGGTGGCACAAAACACATGTATGTAGGGCGGCAGCATGCAGGGGAATTCTTTGCGGATGCCATGGGAAATGCCAAATACAACATTAAAATTGATGATGACGGCTGCGGAGATTTTTATGTGAACCGCGGTGATGTTGCCGTTTGGGTAAAGAAAACCGGAAAATAACTGTGATTTTTTATTGCATTTCTTTCCAAAATGTATTATGATGATACCACTTTAACACAGTAAAATTTTACAGTGATATCATATGGAGGGGATTATGGGAAAGAGTGTGAAAACTGAGGCAGTAAATGAGCTGTTCCGAGCGATATTGACATTGGAGACAGAGGATGAGTGTTTTGCATTCTTTGAAGATGTCTGTACTGTAAATGAGATACTGTCCTTTGCCCAGCGCTTTGAGGTGGCAAGGATGCTGAAGGAAAAGCACACCTACCTGGAGGTGGCGGAGAAGACCGGTGCATCCACCGCAACGATTTCCAGGGTAAATCGCTCGCTGAATTATGGCAATGACGGCTATGATTTGGTGCTTTCCCGTATGGCGGATTCAAAAAATGCTCCGTTGTAGTTTTTTAGGGCTTTGTCCGGTTTGGGACGTCAGCCCGGGGTGTTAAAAAGTATATAAATACATTTACAAACAATAAAAGCTGTGTAAGAAGAGGAATGCTTCATACACAGCTTTTTATCTGCTCATCAGGAAATTATGAAATGTGAAATTGTATCAGGTTTCTTTTTTCTTTTCTTTTCTTGGTTCTTCGGCGGCTTTAATCCGCTTGTCGGCATCTGTCCTGATACTGTCAATCAGGGTTTCAATCAACTGCTTTTTCGCATAAATGTCGTAGCTTAAAATAGAGATATAAGCCAGCGCGTGGAGATATGGTTCCTCCTTGGCGTCAAACTTGGTATCCGCCAGCCGATGGGCGGAATATAAGCTTTTTTCAATGTAGCTGGATTCTATTTTTTCGAGGTCATAAATATCCGAATAAATGGAAAACAGATTCGGGGTGTCCTGCTTAGAGGCATCAAAATATTTCTCTATCATGGGTGCAAACAGCATTTTAATATCGTTGATAGAGAGGAAATTCTTTAGGTAATAAATATAAATCAGAAGAATTATATGGTTTTTGGAATACTTCTTTTTGACCGGTGGTGGCAGCAGGTCGTTTTTTGTATAGTTGTTAATCATGGTTTTGGTGAGAATTTTATCCTCCTCAGAACGCTTGTTGCTGCCGAGCTGCTGGTCCATAAAGGTAGTAATCTGGTCCATGTATAATTCAATATCGGGAATATCTTCCGGGACAATATAGTCCAATCGAATCCACTCCCGAATCTGTTTTTTGATTGCTTCAAGTCTGCTATCCATTATATACTCCGTTCTGTTTTGCTATCTGCGTTTTCTCTTGTTATATGATGTATTTACAGCTCATATTATATAGTATCCAAAACCGTATTACAAGTTTTTCTTCTATTGAAAACAACATGGCATGCAGCGCAAAATACATATAAGCACACCGCGGTTTTATAAAAAATGGCAGTGAGAGTGGAGGAAAAGGCCCAAATCATAGTGCAGAATCGTAGGTATTTCGACGGATTATTCCTTGCAACGCTTATGAAAATAAGGTATAATTGAGCTATCACACGGGGCAGCCCCGTATCATATAGGGGCAACACATATTTAAAGGAGGATATGAAAATGGGAGTAATTAAGAGATTTGGTGATATTATGTCGGCTAATATCAATGCATTATTAGATAAGGCAGAGGACCCGGAGAAGATGATTGACCAGACTTTGCGCAACTTAAACAGCGATTTGAATAAAGTGAAGGCTGAGACAGCAGCAGTTATGGCGGATGAGCAGAGAGCAAAGAGAGAGTTAGATGATTGCAGCGCAGAGATTGCAAAAATGCAGTCCTACGCAGAGAAAGCATTGGCAGCCGGTAATGAAGCGGATGCCCGTACATTTTTAGGAAAGAAGCAGCAGTTAGTTGAGAAGCAGACATCGCTGCAGCAGGCATATGACATGGCAAATGCCAACGCCATGAAGATGCGTCAGATGCATGATAAGCTGGTAAAGGATATCGGCGAATTGAATTCCCGCCGGGATGCGATTAAGGCAAAGGTACAGGTTGCAAAGACCCAGGAGAAGATGAACAAGATGACTTCCTCCGTTACGGATTCTGCTTCCAGCATTGCCGCATTTGACAGGATGGAGGCAAAGGCCAATAAGATGCTTGATCAGGCAAATGCCATGGCGGAGTTAAACAGTGCGCCGATGGATGAATTTGCAGATTTGTCTGCAAAGTACGATGCAGCGCCTTCATCCGCTGTGGATGATGAGCTGGCAGCTTTGAAGGCACAGATGGGATTATAGGATATCCAATCAATTTTATTATCATAGCAAGAGGTGTAGTTCAAAAGCTACACCTTTTTGCGGCGAAACCCGCCGTGTTTGCACGGGGCGAATTTGAGCGGCTTGCGCCATGGGGATAAGGATAATCAGGGGGGAATATATGGCAGAAAATGAATACCGCTGTGAATCGTGTAACGGCATTATGGAGTTTGATGCGGCAACACAGATGTTGAAGTGTCCGAATTGCGATAATCAGATTCCGATTTTCAGTGAGAAAGAACAGGTTGAAATCCACAAGCTTACTTTGGATGCTAAAAGGATGAATCAGCCGGAGCAAAAGGCGACAAGGACAATGGAGTGCAGTGGCTGTGGCGCCCATATAGAGGTTGCGGGCAATGAAACGGCCGCCAGATGTCCGTATTGCGATTCGACTTATGTGCTGGCGGGAGAGCAGGAGGCAACATTGATTCCTGACGGACTGCTTCCGTTTAAGATTGATAAGAAGGACTTGGGTCAGCGTTTTGGCGATTGGATGAAGAGAAAATGGCTGGCTCCGGGAGAACTCAAAAATCTGTACCAGCGTGACCAGTTTCAGGGCTTGTATATTCC
>CAMWOF010000096.1 GCA_947175805.1 uncultured Clostridiaceae bacterium | reverse complement strand
GTGTCCGCCCCCGCATATACGCAAGAGGCGCAACCTCAATTAAACCCTTGTCCATGTTTTTCAAAAAAGTTTCCGCTCCCATAATCTCATACAGGGCATCATAAAGCGGTCTCAAATACGGATCCACCTTGCTCTGCAAATCCCCAGGCAAAAAGCCCAGCTTCTCCCCCGCTTCGATGGCGGGCCTGGTCAGAATAATACGGTTCACCTCGTTATTTTTAAAGGCAGTAATTGCCATCGCCATAGCCAGGTAGGTCTTACCGGTTCCCGCCGGTCCAACCCCAAACACGATCATATTCTTTTCAATTTGTTCAATATAGCTCTTTTGCCCAAAGGTCTTTGCCTTCAAAGGCTTACCATGCACCGTATGACAGATAATATCCTTATCCAGCTCCGACATATTCTTAGGTTGCCCCTCCGCAAATGAGAGGGACAGCGCATAGTCTACATTCTGCTCCGTGATTATATTTCCGTTCTCAGATAATCCGATTAGCTGGTTAATTATATCTACCGCTTTTTTTACATTGGCTTCCCCGCCAATAATTTTCAACGCATCATCCCGCATCACCATGGACACCTGCAAGACCCGCTCTATTTTCTTTATATGAAAATCAAATTTCCCAAATATATTCTGTGCATGCTGTGCAGGCACCATAATCACCTGCTCATAATTATTCATCCGGTTTCTCCTCCACTATCTGTAAATTCTTTGGCACGCCAACCTTTTCCTTCACCACAATTGTTCCGCTTGCGGAACATATTTGATTTCCGACTTCTATTTTAACATTATTTTCCAGTATTTCCACCCCTATTTGTCGAAATTCATCAAGTTTTGCATCCAGACGCTTCTTTGCCTTGGCCAAAGCCTCCTGTCTGGTATACTCCTTCCGGACGGGCGCATACTCCTTATACTCAATAATATCCAGGGAAAAGGGAAGAAAAAATGTTTTTCCCAGTTTTTCCATATAGCTCTCCTTGGAAATATCATAATGCTCATAACTAATCTTAGGATTCCATAGCTTATAATATTTATTCCATAGCTTCAACAAAACCGTCCGTCTCTTTTTTTTGCTGTACTGCTTTTCATAATACTGCATGTCAAAACTGTCGTCGTACTGATAAACAACCCTGCCAAACACGTCCCCGTCCGCAGGTATGTACACGGTTTCCAGAACCTCATTGTTATCGTCATAAATATGGATTGTCCCTGAAATTAAGATATCGCCCTTCTTTACCGTTTCATTTACCTTCGTAATGGGCGTACCATTCCTTGTAATCACAGACACTATGTCACAATCCTTTGCCGCAACCAAATCCGACGGCTGATTGCTGACAAGAACCTGATTCGTAATTATCGTTTCCGTCAGGGTAATCCGAAGCTGAGTGCCCTTGATTTCACAGCTAATCCACGCAATTTCATCAAAATGCTCCATCAGCTGTTCTTCTAATTCCATGCTGTTGATATCCTTAATCTTAGTTCCCGGTGCAATATATGCCTGCTTGATATAAGAAATGATTTCATCCTCCGTATAGTATGCGCTACCAGATACATGAATATCCCATATAAACAGCGACATATAATACACAAAGCCCAGACATAGCAGCATACCCAGCACAAAGCATTTCTGCTTCCGATAGGTATAAAAGAAAAAAGGCAGCCCGCATTTCTTTAAAATATGGATTTTGGTCTCTGTCTTTTTTAACAGAGGCTTTAGCTCCCGAAAATCCTTGAGTGAAATATAAAAGCGGTATACATCATCCCCTTTTACAATTTCCCATAAAGTGAATTCCTTGTTCATGCAGAGATTTAGGAAGCGTTCCATACCATATCCTGTCAACTCCACCTGAAGATAACCGTCAATATATTGATAAAATTTTCCCATAGCAGCTCCTTGTCATTTTTACTTTGGCAGGCAATTGTTCCACCCCCACACCACGCATTTACACATACGATATCGTGTCAATATTGCCGACAATTTTCATATCCGCATTGGTAAAATAATAGATTTCGAGATGATCTCCTAAAATGCAGATAACATCCCTTTTCCCCTGGAGGCGAATCTGCGTGTCGCTGTAATCCAACAATGCCTTATAGTTTTCTACCGTTACCTCGTGCCTTCCCACAAGTGAAATCATTGTGGCTCCCTCAAATACATCCTGTGGAAGCTGCATTTTCTGTATGAAATTTTGCTTATAAGAATCGTAATCAGACAAGGCCGCTCCTCAGATAGTTTCATAACATATATCTCTATGTATATGAAATAAAGGGCAGCCTTATGACGTGTAAATAGACATAATAAAAGAGACTAAACATTCATTTCATGTTAGTCTCTCTTACTCAATATCTGTTCAGATATTACTTATACTTGCGCTTTCTAGCCGCTTCGGACTTCTTCTTACGCTTAACACTTGGCTTCTCGTAATGCTCTCTCTTGCGGATTTCCTGCTGAATACCTGCTTTAGCACAGTTTCTCTTGAATCTGCGAAGAGCGCTATCCAAAGTCTCGTTCTCTTTCACGATTACGTTTGACATATTCCCACCCTAACCTCCCTTCAGTTGCATATTGCGCCTAACCAATACAACTGTTTGGGTTTTTTCAAAGCACTATTAAGATTATAGCATAATTTTTCTCTACGTCAACCAAAATTTGCAAATTATAAAAATTATAAATTATAAAAATTAAATCCCTATGGCAGCGTTATATGATACCAGCCGTCAGACAGATTGTATTGCAAATTATATGCGGAAGATACCACCGATATTATTTTATCATGAGCATAGCTGATTCTGCTCCAGCCCTTAGAATCAACCAAAGGGTAATCGGAAGGCGCTGCTATTGCATACTCCACCGGAACTACACCGATAACGTCATCCGTCCAATACACATAAGTGGGTGTTACCTCCACCGCCGTAATGGAACAGCCGCTGTTTTCCTTATGAAAGGTCACATTCAAAATCAGTCCTAAATCCTTATCCGGTCCCGCCTTATTGGTCTGGCTGGAAACAAAATTGCCCATAGAGTAAATACAAACCCCGGTTCTGGTTGTGCCGTCAGGATTCTGGATGGTTCGGATATCCATTGGCTGTACCACATGGGGATGGCTTCCAAAAATTACGTCTGCACCGGCAGCAAAGAGCTTGTCCGCCAAATCTGTCTGGTAGGAGGAAGGAGTTGTCTGGTATTCAATACCCCAGTGGGCAATCACAATCACAAAATCCACTCCTGCATCCCGCAGATTGCGCACCCGCTGCACTGCTTTGTCCACCTCCGCCTGGGCATACCCCTTTAATGTGTTTACACAAAACGGAGCATCCTCCGGTACTGTCAAACCGTTTGTATCATAAGTAAATGCGGTAAACCCAAAAGTAATACCGTTGACCTCCTGAATACAGAGGGTATCCTGCTCCTCCTTAGAGCGGGCAGTCCCCGTATGGGCAAAATCCAACCGGTCAATATAATCCAATGTGGCATAAATCCCCTTTGCTCTGGAATCCAGGGAATGATTGTTGGCGGTGCTCAGAAAGTCTATCCCCGTATCCTTCAATGTATCTGCGAGTACCTCCGGAGAGTTAAACATCGGGTAATCATTGTAGCCGTATATCTTTTGACCGACACCATTATCCCTTCCTGCCAAAGTCGTTTCCAGATTGGCAACCGTATAATCCTTTTCTCCTAGAAGCTCCTTCACATAGGCAAACATATCCGTAAAATCAAAACTATCCGATGATTCTCTGTAAAATCTGTCCATCTGTGCCTTATGCACCATCACATCTCCCACTGCAGTCATTGTCACCTCCGTCATCGGCGATGCATACGCTTCCGGCAGCTGTGCTAATGCTACCACCTTTTCATAGGTAACAACATCAAACTCTGTCTGCTCCGGCTGCATACCGTACCTGACATAGGATATCAGACCTCCGGTAAGGAAGGAAAGTACATAAAGCAGGATGATGAGCTTTGTTCCAAAATTCATTTTTCCTTTTCTGCCGTGATTTCTTGCCATAATCATTCACGCTTATCTTTCTTTTTTAGCATATTGGCCTGCTATCGGTAAATAATATCGGAAATTTCTTCCGGTACATTTACAATATAGGTAGCGCCGGCATCACGAAGCTCTTCTTTGCTGCCATATCCATACAAAACTCCGATGGAATCGATACCAACCTGCTCTGCACCAAAAATATCATGCTCCCTGTCCCCAACCATAACCACCGAGGACTTATCCGTAATCTCCAGATGCTTCAGTGCATGGGTGAGAACCTCTGCTTTTTTGCTTCTGCTGCCGTCCATATTAGAGCCGGCAACAAAATCAAAATAGTTTGTGATATGGAAATGCTCTAAAATCTTAACTGCGAATTTCTCCGGCTTTGAAGTGGCAAGCACTATCTTTCTGCCCTTTGCCTGCAAATCCTCCAGCAAAGGCTCCACACCGTCGTACAGTTGATTCTCATAGATTCCCTGCTCACCGTAATATTCCCTGTAATAAGCAACCGCCCTCTGGCTTTCCTCCACGGAAAAGCCTAAAAACTCCTGAAATGACTCATTAAGAGGTGGCCCGATAAACTTATATAATCTTGTCCTGTCCGTCACCCTGATACCAAATTTTTGTAGTGCATAAGATACAGAATTTGTTATCCCAGGCCCCGGATCTGTCAATGTGCCGTCCAAATCAAATAATATTGTATGATACATTCTTCCTCGCTCCTGCTTCGTAAATATGATTTCTTATTTTGTTTTTGCTGTTCTTAGTATGCTCCATTCGCATATACAGCTTCGCTTTGCAATTTCTTATAATCCAATATAACATACTGTCAGACGGATTGCCATAAGAAATTTGGAAATTGCTGCCTGTGCTCATTTGAGACCGGACGGCGACGCACATGTTCTGCTTCTTGGCATATGCTATCAGTAGAACATGTGAAAAGACAGGATTTTACTATGCCAAATGAAAGACGTTACCAGGGAATCGATGTCAGTGAATGGCAGGGACGGATTGACTTTTCCAAGGTCCGCTCCGCTGGAATACGGATTGTCTATATCAAAGCCACCGAGGGCACCGGCTATACCGACCCGGAATTTGAACGAAACTACAGAGACGCCCGCAGAGAGGGCTTTTTCATTGGTTTTTACCATTTCCTGACTGCCCGCTCACTGGCAGAAGCAGAAAATGAGGCCCGCTTCTTTGCAGACCGCATCCGCGGCAAGGACCAGCATGCAAGACCCGTCATGGATTTTGAAGAATTTGGAGATTTAGACAGGGATGAAATCCGGGCGATTGCACTCAGATTTCTCACCGTCCTGGAGGAAGAAACCGGGCACCATCCGGCAATTTACAGTGATGCGTCCAATGCGAAAGACCGCTTTGACGATGACCGTCTCCGGGAATATCCACTGTGGATTGCAGACTACGGCGTCTCCAGACCGGATATGGAAAACCCATGGAGAAGCTGGAGCGGCTGGCAGTACACAGACCGTGGAAGAATTGCCGGAATCAGCGGCGAGGTAGACCGGGACTATTTCAGGCGGGCTATACTATTGGAGGAAAGCGAAAGACCCTGCAGCTGTGAGACTGCAAATGCTTCCGAGTAAAATCTCTCCTCCAGCATCATCAAGCCTATAACGCAAAACATGAGCGTCACGCTTTGCGCGACTGCTCATGTTTACATTTACACTATTTTATCTGCCCTTCTAAAACCCCTTTGACAGCCGCAAGCGCATCCGCAATGCCTGACGGATTCTTGCCGCCTGCCTGGGCCATATTCGGACGGCCACCGCCGCCGCCGCCAACGAAAGGTGCAATCGACTTTATCAGATTGCCGGCATGGGCGCCCATTTTTACGGCCTCCTCCGTTGCCATGGCAAGAAGATTTACCTTGCCCTCCACATTAGAGGCAATCACTGCCACGCCCTCGCCAAGCTTAGTCTTTAGCTGGTCACCAAGGTCTCTAAGCCCGTTCATGTCCACATTATCCACGGAGGTCGCCAACACCTTTATGCCTTTCACCTCCACCACCTGGCTCATGACATCCCCTAAGGAATCCTGTGCCAACTTACTCTTTAGCGACTCATTTTCAGATGCCAGTGCCTTCTCTTGTGCCAGCAAATGCTCTATCTTCTCTACGACATTAGACGGACTGGTTTTTAAAATCGCCGCCGCCTTTGCCATTTTTTCTTCTATATCTCTGTAATATGCAAAGACACCTGCGCCGGTCAACGCCTCAATTCGCCTGACCCCGGCAGCTACACCCGCCTCCGATACAATCTTAAACGTAGTGATTGCCCCGGTATTTTGCACATGCGTGCCGCCGCAAAGCTCAATGGAATAGCCGCCCATGTCTACCACCCGCACCACATCACCGTATTTCTCACCAAACAGTGCCATAGCGCCGGTCTTCTTGGCCTCCTCTATCGGCATTTCCTTAGTCTCCACTGTGTAGTCCGCAGCGATTGCCTCATTTACCAGACGCTCCACCTCGGAAATCTCCTCCGGGGTCATAGCGGAAAAGTGAGAAAAGTCAAAGCGCAGCCTGTCCGGTGCCACCAAAGAGCCCTTCTGCTCCACATGGCTTCCCAGCACCGTCTTTAATGCCTTTTGCAACAGATGGGTAGCGCTGTGGTTTTTGCAGGTATCGCCCCGGTTCGCCTGATTCACCTTTAAAGTTACTGTGTCGCCGACCTTAAACATGCCCCTGGTCACTTTGCCCACATGTCCAATCTTTCCGCCCTTCAGCTTAATCGTATCCTCTACGGTAAACTCCCCCTCATCAGAGGTAATTACACCGGTATCGCCCTGCTGGCCGCCCATGGTGGCATAAAAAGGCGTCTCCTCCACAAAAATAGTGGCATGCTCACCTTCGGAAACGGCAGCAATCACTTCCTCTGTCGTCAAAACCGTAATCCTGGAATCATGGGTCAGACTCATATAACCTACAAACTGTGAAGTGATCTTCGGGTCTATCTCATCATATACTGTGGCATCAGCGCCCATATAGTTAGACACTTTTCTTGCCTTTCTCGCGCTCTCACGCTGCTCCTTCATGCAGACCTGATAACCCTCCTCATCGATGGAATAACCCTTCTCCTCCAAAATCTCTTTTGTCAGGTCAAGCGGGAATCCATACGTATCGTAAAGCTTAAACGCGTTCTCGCCAGAGAGCACCTTTTCACCCTTTGCCTCCATATCCCCTTCCATCTCGGAAAGAATGGAAAGCCCCTGGTCAATAGTCTTATTAAAATTATTCTCCTCCTGGGTCAGCACATTTAAAATGAACTCTTTCTTTTCCTCTAATTCAGGATAGCCGCCCTTAGAGCCTTCTATCACAGTCTCTGAAAGCTTCGCCAGAAAAATGCCCTCTATGCCTAACAGCCTGCCGTGTCTTGCTGCCCGGCGAATCAGACGGCGGAGCACATAGCCTCTGCCCTCGTTTGTCGGCATAATGCCGTCGGAAATCATAAATGTTGCGGAACGGATGTGGTCTGTAATCAGACGAATTGATACATCCTTTTCCTCATCAGCGTGATAGGCGGTGTTGGCAAATTCGCACACCTTATCGCGAAGCGCCTGTACCGTGTCCACATCAAAAATGGAATCCACATCCTGCACCACCACAGCCAGCCGCTCTAAGCCCATGCCGGTATCAATATTTTTCTGCACCAGCTCCGTGTAATTGCCCTTGCCATCGTTTTCAAACTGGGTAAATACATCGTTCCAGACCTCCATATAGCGGTCACAGTCACAGCCCACTGTACAATCCGGCTTTCCGCAGCCGTATTTCTCACCCCTGTCGTAGTATACCTCCGAGCAGGGACCGCAAGGGCCTGCACCGTGCTCCCAAAAATTATCTGCCTTGCCAAAGCGGAAAATACGCTCTGGTGCAATGCCAATCTTTTGGTTCCAGATTTCAAATGCCTGGTCATCATCCTCATAGATAGAAGGATACAGCCTGTCCTTATCCAGACCCACAACCTCGGTTAAAAACTCCCATGTCCAGGCAATGGCCTCCTCCTTAAAATAGTCCCCAAAAGAGAAATTGCCCAGCATCTCAAAAAAAGTGCCGTGGCGGGCTGTCTTACCTACATTTTCAATATCGCCGGTACGAATACATTTCTGGCATGTGGTCACCCGCTTTCTCGGCGGAATCTCCTGCCCCGTAAAATATGGCTTTAACGGCGCCATACCCGAATTTATCAGCAATAAGCTGTTGTCATTGTGGGGAATCAGAGAAAAACTCTTCATCCGCAAATGCTCCTTGCTCTCAAAAAACTGCAGAAACATTTCCCGCAGTTCATTTACACCGTACTTCTTCACGTCTGTTTCCTCCCGCTAAACCTGCCCTGCTCTAATTC
>CAMWOF010000095.1 GCA_947175805.1 uncultured Clostridiaceae bacterium | reverse complement strand
ACCTCAATGCCGCCCAAAATATCCACAGCCTTGATGACGGCTTGAAAATTCACCGTGACATAATCCTTGATGTTCAAATCCAGATTACGGTTCATTGTGTTAATTGCCATTGTCGGACCGCCAATAAAATGGGCATGTGTCAGCTTCTGGCAGTCGGGGCTCGTCTTTGCAATCTCCAGATAGGTATCCCGGTATATAGAAACCAGACGCACCTCCTTCGTCTTATTGTTGATATTCACAATGATAATTGTGTCGCTGTGGGTGCCTTGCTCCACAGAACCGTCTCTGGAATCCCCGCCGAACAGAG
Organism: uncultured Clostridiaceae bacterium; assembly: GCA_947175805.1. Classification (GTDB taxonomy): domain Bacteria; phylum Bacillota; class Clostridia; order Lachnospirales; family Lachnospiraceae; genus RGIG6919. Next base: position 8,048 of record CAMWOF010000095.1, on the reverse strand, counting down.
CAATGTTCGTGTACTCCTCCATGTCAAGATTCAGATTCTCATTTATCTCGATATCCTCATCCTTGATATCATTATAATCTATCTCATCCATCTTATGATTCATAACCCAGATGCCATAAAAAATCATAAGGACAATGAGGGTTAATACTTCAAGGCCTAAAATCAGCTTGTAATTCCATTTCTTTTTCTTCGGCTTGCTTGCTGCCATCTTTTCTACGCATCCGCCTTAATGCCGCACGGCATCCGGTGATTCGATGTTTCCCCTTTATTTTATTCGTGTTGTTACCGGCAATACCGCCGTAAATGTTACAAAATTATTACACTCTATAGGTTTTACTTTACAACAATTTTCCATCAATAGCAATGCTTACCACATACAAAAAACATTAAAATTTTCTTAATCATTCCACCGTCACGGACTTAGCAAGATTCCTCGGTTTATCCACATCCAGCCCTTTCGCCACAGATACATAGTATCCAAAGAGCTGCAGCGGAATCACGGAAAGCGATGGTGCGAAGCTCGGATGTGTCTTAGGAATGTACACTGTAAAGGACGCTGTATCCTCCATAGCATAATTTCCCTCATTTGTAACCGCAAACACAAATGCGCCCCTCGCCTTCACCTCCACGATGTTGCTCACCGTCTTTTCGTAGAGCTCCGGCTGCGTTGCCACTGCCACCACCAATATATCATTTTCAATGAGAGAAATCGGCCCATGCTTCAATTCTCCCGCTGCATATGCCTCTGAATGGATATAGGAAATCTCCTTCAGTTTAAGCGAGCCCTCCAAAGAGGATGCATAGTCCAGCCCTCTGCCGATAAAAAATACATCCCTGGCATTGGCATATTTGCTTGCAAACCACTGCAGCCGCTCCTTGTCGCCTAAAATCGTCTGAATCTTTTCCGGAATCGTTTTTAATTCCTCCAGCATAACACGGTATTCGTCCTCCGGCAGTATGCCCCGCTCCCTTCCAAAGAGCATTGCCAACAGATAAAGCGCCGAAAGCTGGGTACTGTATGCCTTGGTGGTGGCAACGGAAATCTCCGGCCCCGCCCAGGTATACATGACATTGTCCGCCTCCCTGGCAATGCTGGAACCCACCACATTGACTACCGCCAATACCTTCGAGCCTATCTGCTGTGCCTGGCGAAGCGCCGCTAAGGTATCCGCCGTCTCGCCGGACTGGCTGATGACAATCACCATGGAGCCCTCCTCCAAAATCGGATTACGGTAGCGAAACTCTGAGGCAAGGTCTACCTCCACCGGAATCCGGGTCACCTGCTCTAACACATATTTTCCAACCATTCCCACATGATATGCAGAACCGCAGCCGATTATATAAATCCGGCTGATTGCCTGAATGTCCTCTGGTGTCATATTTAATTCCTCTATCACGATTTTATCATCCTTTATTCTCGGAGAAATCGTGTCCAACACAGCCTTCGGCTGCTCATAAATCTCCTTTAGCATGAAATGCTCGTAGCCACCCTTTTCGGCAGCCTCCACATCCCACTCTACAGTCTTTCGTTCCTTGCTTATCTCCTCTAAATCCTCATTGAAAAATCTAACGCCCTGCTCGGTTAACTCCACCAGTTCCTGATTCTCAATGTAATAAACGTCCCTTGTGTATTCCAAAATCGCCGGCACATCAGAAGCAATATAATTGCCCGTCTCGGATACCCCCACAATGAGCGGACTGTCCTTTCGCACCGCATAGAGCACCCCCGGCTTGCTCTGGAACATAATACCCAGCGCATAGGAACCCTTTACCCTGTGCATCACCTTGGCAATGGTCTCTAAAGGATTTCCGGTATTATAGTAATCCAGTAAATGTGCCACAACCTCCGTATCTGTCTGGGAGGTAAACTGATATCCCTTCCCTGCCAGCTTATCCTTTAACTGCTGGTAATTTTCTATAATGCCATTGTGCACTACCGCAATGCTCTTGTCATGATTATACTGGGGATGCGCATTGGATACGGAAGGTTCTCCGTGGGTCGCCCATCTGGTATGCCCAATGCCCTGAACCCCGGTCAGATTCTTTCCGTCATTAGTCAAATCCCGCAGGGCATCCAACCGCCCCTTCGCCTTGACAACCTCAATTTCACTGCCATCAAATACCGCCACGCCGGCAGAATCATAGCCTCTGTATTCCAGCTTTGCCAGTCCCTTTAAAAGAATCGGTGCCGCCTGCTGCCGTCCTGTATACCCTACAATACCACACATATAATTATCTCCTTATTTGTTTTCCGACTGATGTTACGGATTACTGCATATTATTTTATGTATCTTTATTCAAAATCATGTTGTTTTCCGCAGGCACATGCCGGATGCCCCAACTTTAATATTTACCCAAAAAATACCATATAGATAGTTTGTATTGTATCATTTTTCCAATTCAAATACAACAATATTCACGATATCTTAAAAAAGGCTTAAGAAAGCAGGAGGGAACATGTAAGAAAGCGTAATTTTTTTATTCTTTTCATTTCCTGCACAGTGTGCTAGAATAATGGATACAAAAAAGACAGAATTGAGGAAACCATGGAAGCAAACGCTAACCCCTATGAACAATACTATTTACATAAGGGCATCTTATCCGTTGTCATGCCCGCATATAATGAAGGTACGCACATTTATGACAATCTGCGCTCTGCCAGTGACCAGCTTTGTGTATTTGCCACAAATTATGAGATTATCCTGGTAAATGACGGCAGCACCGACAATACAGAGGCAGAGGCAAAGCGGGCCGCCGCAGAGGATTCCCATATCCAGGTCATTTCTTACATGCCAAACCGCGGCAAAGGCGGCGCCATCCGGGAGGGCATACTACACGCTATCGGGGAGTACATTGCATTTTGTGATGCGGATTTAGATTTGAAGCCAGCGCAGCTCCGCGCCTTTTTGTACGAGTTAGATGAACAGGATGCGGATATCGCGATTGGCTCTAAGCTGCACAAGGATTCTAAGCTGGATTACCCGCTGTCCAGAAAAATCATGAGCATCGGGTATTATGTCATCCTTCATACCCTCTTTCATCTACACATCAAGGATACCCAGACTGGACTCAAACTGTTCCGCGCAGACACCATCCGACCGATTATGCAGGATATGCACACCAACGGCTATGCCTTTGACATTGAAATTCTCGCCACGGCAGCCATGCATAACAAAAAAATGATTGAAATGCCGGTGGAGATTATATTTACCCGGGCAAACGAACACAAAGGCTCCCGCATCGGCTTTAAGGACGCACTGAAGGTTTTGGGCGACACCATGGCCATTCGCAGGCAGTTAAAACATAATCAATAAAAAATACAGGGCATATTTTATGAATATGCCCTGTATTTTTATTTTATAGTATATCAATATATTCCCCTGCCAGCGCCTTATTCATGCTGCGCACTGCACAGAACTTGCCGCACATGGAGCAGGTATCTTCATGCTCCGGCGCCCGCTCCGCACGGATTGCCTTTGCCGTCTCCGGATCCATGGCGCATGCCCACTGTGCCTCCCAGTCCAGATTCCTCCTGGCATCCGCCATCCTGTCGTCCAGCTGCCTTGCTCCGGCAACACCCTTTGCAATATCTGCAGCATGGGCTGCAATTTTAGAGGCTATGATGCCCTGCTTCACATCCTCTATATTGGGCAGCGCCAAATGCTCTGCTGGTGTCACATAGCACAAAAAGGCGGCCCCAGAAGCAGCTGCAATGGCTCCGCCGATAGCAGCGGTAATATGGTCATAGCCTGGCGCAATATCCGTCACCAGCGGCCCCAGCACATAAAAGGGCGCTCCCATACAAATCGTCTGCTGCAGCTTCATATTTGCAGCAATCTGATCCATAGGCATATGCCCCGGTCCCTCCACCATGACCTGTACATCCCGCTCCCATGCACGCTTTGTCAGCTCGCCAAGCCTTACCAGCTCTTCGATTTGGCACACATCCGAGGCATCCGCAAGACATCCCGGCCTGCAGGCATCCCCAAGGGAAATCGTAACATCATACTCCCTGCATATCTCCAAAATTTCATCGTAGTACTCATAAAAAGGATTTTCATTTCCAGTCATGCTCATCCAGGCAAAAACCAGGGAACCACCCCGGGATACAATATTCATCTTCCGTTTATGATTCCGAATCTGTTCAATGGTTTTTTGTGTAATTCCACAATGAAGTGTCACAAAATCCACACCATCTTCCGCATGCAATCTTACCACATCAATAAAATCCTTTGCCGTCAGCGTTGCCAAATCCCTCTGGTAATGAATCACAGAGTCATACACCGGCACCGTGCCAATCATGGCAGGACATTCCCCGGTCAGCTTGCGGCGAAAGGGAATCGTGTCTCCGTGAGAGGATAAGTCCATGATTGCATCCGCCCCCATATGCACCGCCTGCATCACTTTTTCCATCTCCACATCATAGTCCTTGCAGTCCCTCGACACGCCAAGATTTACATTTATCTTCGTGCGCAGCATAGCGCCAACCCCCTCCGGGTCTAAGCACTTATGGTTCTTATTAGCACAAACCACAACCTTGCCCGCCGCAACAAGCTGCCGCAGCCGTTCCGGCTCCATTTGCTCCTTTTGGGCTACCGTCTTCATCTGCTCTGTGATAATTCCCTTTCTCGCAGCCTCCATCTGGGTTCTATATTCTCTCATAATGTTCCCTCTCCTTCTGGGTTCTTTTCTCTCTCGGTTTTTATTCTACGGTCTCGCTTTTCTGTTTTTCACTTTTTTCAAATCATTTCCCACATATGCCACAGTGGACCGCTGCCACTGCCCAAATCCAGTCCTGCCTTTAAGGCACCGGAAATGTATGCCTTCGCCGCTGCAATGCTTTCCTTCATGGAATATCCTTTTGCCAGTCCACAGGCAATAGCAGAGCTTAAGGTACAGCCAGTGCCGTGGGTGTTTTCATTTTCAATACGCATTCCGCAAAACCACTGAATACAACCCTGCATATTCCCGGCAGCTGTCCCGGCAGCCCTTTCATATAACAAATCATTGGCATCGTTTATGTTATGCCCGCCCTTTACCAAGACCGCGGGCACACCGTATTTTTCCGATATCAGTTCTGCCGCCCGCTCCATATCAGATTGTCCTTCAATTTTCATTCCACCAAGCGCCTCCGCTTCAGGAATATTCGGCGTAATCAGACTTGCCAACGGAAACAGTTCAGATACCAGCGCATCTATGGCATCCCCGGCAAGGAGCCTGCTGCCGCTGGTGGATACCATAACCGGATCCAATACAATATTTTTCGCCCCGTACCGCCGGAGCGCCTCCGCAATCGTCTCAATCAAAGCCGCTGAAGATACCATACCAATTTTCACCGCATCCGGATAAATATCCTCAAATACGCAGTCGAGCTGTTTTTTCAGCATTTCCGGCGTACAGTCAAGAATACCGTACACACCGGTTGTATTCTGCGCAGTCAGCGAGGTAATGGCGCTCATGCCATACACCCCAAAGGCGCTCATTGTCTTTAAATCCGCCTGTATGCCCGCACCGCCGGAAGAATCCGAGCCGGCAACGGTTAAAACACATTTCTTTTTCATAACATCTCCCTGTTAAATGCCGGATATGCAGCCTCACTTTGCCTTCGTGTGAATAAAATCCGACAAGCTTACATTTTCAAAGCTCTCAATATAAAAATCTGCACGCTCCCGCATTGCCTCCTGATGTGCTTCGCTTGTCTGCTCGTACACAGCAGCCGTCTGAAAACCCGCCTTTTTTGCGGTTTCAATGCCCAACAGAATGTCCTCAAACACGATACATTCCTCCGGCTTTAAGCCAAGCTGCCCGGCTGCCATCAGATAAATGTCCGGATCATGTTTATCTTTCCCCGCCTGTCTTGTGGACACCGCCGCTTCAAAGAGGCTATCTATTTCATGATGCCTCAGGCACGGAACATAAAGCCGCTCCATGGAGGAGGTCGCCAGTGCCAGCTGAAGCCCCGTTGCCCGGCATTGGTGCAAAAAATCCTTCGCGCCCGGCTTCATGGCAATGACATGAGTATAGGCGTCCTCCGCCATAGACAGCCATTCCTCCTCAATCTCCTCCGGGGTTTCCGAGAACCCAAAACGGGAGATTGTATATTCCGCCGCATTTAAAAATCCCATGGGCGTAATCGCTTCCAAATATCCCGGCGGCACTGAAAGCCCCCGTTTTCCTAAAAAGTCTATATCAATCTGCTCCCACACACCCATGGAATCTATCAAGGTTCCGTCCAAATCAAATATCATTCCCCGTATCATATGTTCTCTTTCACCTTCATTATAGATATAATTACTATGCGTTTGCGAAACGCGTATTTACACATTGATGTATTGTATATATAGTCGCATTTCGCAAACGCCTAAGATATAATTACGATTACTCCGCGCTTCGCCCTTCTGCAACCGTCCACCGTTTTATCAGTTCCCGCGCTGCCGCTTGCACATCCGATGCCGCCATCACCGCAGATACTACCGCCAGACCATCAATACCAGTTCCCTTGAAGTGCTCCAGCGTCTGCAAATTGATGCCGCCAATTACCACAATCGGCACCGGCACCGCCGCCCGAATCCGCTTCAGCTCCTCCATTGTCACAAGCCTTGCATCCTCCTTTGTGCCCGTGACATACATGGCGCCGATGCCCAGATAGTCTGCGCCGTCCTCCACCGCCTTTAGAGCTTCCTCTAACGTGGCAGCAGAAACACCCAATATTTTATCTGCGCCAATCATCTTGCGCACCTGCTTTGCCGGAATATCCCGCTGTCCAATGTGGACGCCATCGGCATCCACGGCGAGGGCAATGTCTATCCGGTCATTGATAATTAATGGCACCCCATGGGCAGCGGTAATCTTTTTGATGCGTACCGCCAGTTCATAAAACTCTCTGGCGTCTATATCCTTTTCCCGAAGCTGCACCACTCCTGCGCCGCCTAAAACCGCCTCTGCCACAGCCTCCTCTAAGGAAGGGGAGCTCATCAGCCCCCGGTCTGTACAGAGATACAACGTATAATCTATCTTACGCTTTTCCATTACAATGTCAACTCCTCTGTCCTTCCATTTCCCACTACAGTGTCAACTCCTCTGTCCTTTCATTTTTCACTACAGTGTCAACTCCTCTATTTTCCCCATTTCCATAAAGGTATTTTCGCACATTCGGCTATATGCGTCAATTAAAGCTACGCGGAAGCTTCCGGTTCCTTTTTCTTTTGCTGCCTCATATGCAAGCTCGCCTGCTATCCCCGTGGCGGCAATCGCGGCTGCCGCGGCATATACCGTATCCTCTCCCACTGCCACAAAGGCGCCGGTAAGTGCACTGGTCATGCAGCCGGTGCCGGTTACCTTAGAGAGCATCGGATGCCCATTTTGAACCTGAAGCACCCGTTTCCCGTCCGATACGGTGTCCACCGCGCCGGTGATGGCTGCAATGCAGCCAAGCTTTCCGGCAACCGCTTTTGCTATCGCCACTGCATCCTTGTCCGCATCCGCATCAGAGCTGTCCACACCCTTAGTGGATACCTCCAGGCCTGCCACAAAGGATACCTCCGAGAGGTTTCCCCGGAGCACATCGAGCTTTACCTCCTCAATGATTTTCTTTGTCGTCTCATTTCTATATGCAGAGGCGCCTGCTCCCACCGGATCTAAGATAACCGGAATATGCATTGCATTTGCTTTTTTTCCTGCCAAAAGCATAGAAGCAATGGTGCGCTCATTTAAGGTGCCGATATTAATCACCAGTGCCTTGGAAATGGATACGATATCCTCCACATCATGGCAGTCGTCAGACATAATCGGCGACGCTCCGATTGCCAGCAGCGCATTTGCCACATCATTGACCGTGACATAATTGGTCATGCAGTGCACCAGCGGCACCTCTGCTCTCAACTTGTTCATCAGTTCTCCCGCTTTTTTGTTTACATTCATGCTGTTATCCTCCTAAATAAATGTTTTATAAAAAATAAGAGCCTTCCACTGTACATGGAAAGCCCTTAAAACCCTATAATAAGCATATAACAAAAGTTTATTGAAGACCAAGAATTCAAAGTGAGGTA
>CAMWOF010000094.1 GCA_947175805.1 uncultured Clostridiaceae bacterium | reverse complement strand
CTCCGAAGTGCTTCTGCAAGCTGGATTCCATTCATTTCTGGCATTTCCACGTCCAAAAATGCAAGGTGGAAGGTGCCCGGTGAAAAATAAGAGGTAAGCATGTCTTTCGGTAAATTAAAAACTGTAGTTTCAAAATCTATATCATATTGCATTTCATATTGTTCTAAAAATGAGCGGATGTGTTCCGCATCCTTCAGATTATCATCACATATTGCTGTTCGTAGTAACATTCAGTTTCCCTCCCTTTTATCATACCATTTTCTCATAAGGCAGAGGTGATACAAAATTATTATGATCCTGTTTGACAATTGTATCATAAAACATGAAAAAACACACTTAGATGGTTTGAACGGTCAAAAAAAGGGGTGAATGGTTAGAAAACAAAGGAAAAGACCGTTAAAACCTTATTTTTTACCACTAAAACTGTTTTGGGAAAAAACAAAAAATATTATGTTATTATGCATGATATAACAGATATCAGAAAAGAGAAACCAAACTTGCCCAATATGCATTTAAGTGACAGATTGGCAGAAAGGAGGAGTATGAATTACATAATAAAGTTATTAAAAATTTCATGCAAAAATATAGGACAAAATGGTGTCCATAATATGATAGTAATGATATTTGTAATATGTTCCGTGTTTTTTATGAACATTTCTTTGTCATCATTCCGGCATTGCATATATCAAAATACACTTGTACAGTCTGCGGGCTTGTATGATTCGTATATGTATGCAGGAATTCCGTCAAAACAGGTGTATTATGATAATAGCAGTGAAGATATGTTCCTTGCAGCAGATAATTGTGTCAGGCATGCGTTAGATAAGACAGAGGGAGAAGGTTATATAAGTGGCTATTTTCCTGTTTATGAAACGAATACAGTGATTGATGGAAACCAGACTGGGGAGGCAAAATTCTTTTTTGCGGACTATGATTTGTTAAAGGATTTATCATTTCCTGTGGCAAAAGGAGAATGGTTTGATACATATTCCTTTGAAGAGAGTGAAGATACCCCCATTCCCATAGTAATAGGATATAATCTAAAATCCATATACCATATTGGTGAGATTGTTACCATAAACGGCTTTGATGATAGTTATATTGTTGCAGGAATTTTAAAGCCGAACACATTATTTATTCATTCCGGTGCCGGCGGAAGCGGAATTGACCTTAATTCAGTCACACAAATAGCGGATGATATGGTAATTGTAGCAAAAGAAGCAGAAGGATATCAGGGCTCCTTTATCATTAAGCTATCTGACAACAGCAGAGATGTTTCAGAAAAAGCAGTATTAAAAGAAATTGCAGATGTTGTAGATACATTTTCATTTCAATATTTAGCAGATGAAGCGTATCAGTCTAACCTTTTTGAAATACAAATGCAAATAACATTGTCAATACTTGCATTGCTCATCTGCATAATCGGAATGGAGTGTGGAAATTTATTATCCTTTGTCAGAGGGAAAAGAAGGCTGGCTGTTTATTTTATCTGTGGAATGAATAAAAAAGCAAGTATTCTAGTTAATTTGTTCGAAGGTGTGTTAAAGCTTTATTTCCCGGCAATTGTTGGTTTTCATATATTCATTTTGTATTGCAGGAAGGAAGCATTTGATGGGCTTTATGTTGACTTTATGAATACTTTTTTTACAGTGTTGGTTATTACACTTATTTTTGTAGGAACATTGATAAGAACATTGCATATTGCCGAAAAGAATGACGAATTGATGATTTTACAAGCTTGAAACGGGGGATAAAATATATGATTTGGTATGTAACAATAAAAGATATTATCAACTTTTACAAAACCGAAAAACATGTTTTTATCTGGCTTATCATCAGCATGGTCATCTGTTCCTTTGTTATAAATTATTCATATGCATTTGCCCGGTACAGGGGGAATTTGTATGATGAAAATATGGGAGAAAATCTTCCTGTTTATAAGATTTACGGTTCTGAAAATATAGAATTTTCCACATTTGAAAATGTATTTTCAGATTTGGAAACGGCAGGAATTCCGGAGGTAACAGCAGTAAGTTGTATGACAAGTACAGAAAGCGGAATAAGGATTGCAGGTTCAACAGAAATATCACCAAAGAATTTCAAGTTGACAGGTGCGTGGGTAGAGGGATATGCATCTGTTATAAATAAGGATGCACAGAATATATGTGTGGTAAACGAAAATTTGCTGTCATACGAAGGACGGCTAAAAATGACTGGTGAATCCTATTGTCTTGATGATGAAGATTTTACGATAGGCGGTGTGTATGAATCTTTGAATGGCACTGCGGACATTGTCGTATTTATTGATAAATACAAAGAGAAATATGGAAGTTTTGACGAAATATGGATTACCTTTAAGGAAAATCTGAATCAAAATCAACAACAGGTGTTAGAAACTGTTATAAAAAAATATGTAGGACACGGAAGTATACATTTTCCTGAAATGTCAAGTGATACAGGGAAAATGATTACAGCATCCAATCAACTGCAATATAGTATATTTATTATTTTGCTGATTGTGTTTTTGGCATCGATTATTCAATACTGGTATGATGTGAATATATCAACCTATACGGTCTACTGGATAACAGGTGCATCAAGTAAAAATATTTTATGGGTGGTTTTCGGCGAAACATTTGTGCTAAGTGTCAGCAGCTATGTCATTGGATTGTTACTAAATGTAATAGCCAGGCAAGTTCTTACAAGAAATGCCCCGCTGACAGTTTATGACATTGCACTGGGATTTAGTATATTTTTTGGAACAATGCTAGTGTTTGGTCTTATTAATATGATTCGTATCTGTCAAACATTTTCTGTTAATAATATACGGAGGGAATAAATATGAGTATTTTACAGCTTCAGAATATTACAAAAATTTACAATCAGGGAAAATCAAATGCGTTGACTGCACTGAATGAGATTGACCTTGATATAAAAAAGGGAGAATTTCTTGCCATTGTAGGAGAATCCGGTAGCGGAAAATCAACACTTCTCCACATTTTAGGTGGACTGGATACACCCACTTCAGGAGAAGTTATTTATAATGACAAAAAGATAAAATATACGAATATAAACCGGCTGGCCTCCTACAGAAATAGTGAGGTAGGTTTTGTTCTACAGGATTTTGGATTGCTATTGCGGGAAACAGTAATAGAAAATGTTTGTGTACCGCTGCTTTTTTCGAATTGCTCCTTTACTAAAATGAAGCAAAAGGCCTTAAATGTATTAAAGCTTGTTGGTATAGATGATTTGGCAAAGCGAAAAACTGCGCAGCTTTCTGGTGGTCAAAAACAACGTGTAGCCATCGCGAGGGCACTAGTCAATGACCCGGATATCATATTGGCAGATGAACCAACAGGGGCTTTAGATTCAAAGACATCGTCAGAAATAATTTCACTATTAGAATCATTAAACAACTTAGGTAAGACAGTTGTTATTGTTACGCATGATTTATCTATTGCAAAAAGATGCAACAGGGTCATAAAAATTGTTGATGGGGAAATATTATAAAATTTTACAGGCTTTTTAGGATATATCAAATCCTTCCAGACATTCCTCAAAATAAATCTCCAGCTGAGAATGGATAGTCCCTCTTATTTCCCTCTTAAACGCATATAAAACTGCTCGTAAAAATCCCGTTCCATGTCATATGCAGCCAGATAAAATCTCTGAAGTACTCTCATGCTAATCTGTTTTAATTTTTCTGCATCCTCACAGGCAGCCGCCTCTTCACTAAGCCCCTTCAAATACCAATGCCAGTCATTGACAAACCTTTCATACTGGGGGAGATTCGGAATATCCAGCCATTTGCTTATCTTCACCTTGGTACGATTAGACTTTTTACACTCATTTACCTGTAAAAAATAGGAAAATGTCCCGTCGTTGAAGATGCGTCCTAACGGAAATAACCGGCAGATACCGGGTCTGACGCTGTGAACGCTGCATCTTCCTGCCTTGTCCAAAAAGCCGCAGCCACTACCGTCATCGGCGATATTTAAGTGTGGCAGCACAATACCGTCTACCACACCAAGCGAGAGCTTCGAGGCTAATAACTCCTCGAAGCTCTGTCCCAGATGTCCGCTTAGGCAGTATATGTCATAGGGATCCAGTACAATAGAATCCCCCACGATACGACAGCACTCCGAGCATCCGGCACATTCTTGACAACCCAGCTTTGCCATATCATTTGACGTATATAGCTTTCCGTCAGACACCTTAGACATATCCCAATTCCGTAACATTCCATTTACCTCTTATTTGAATGTGTACACCTTACCTTTGGAGCCTGGACCTTCATATTCTTCACCATGATATTTAAAGACAGGTGCAACATAGAATGTACACTTTTTACTTCCGCTGCCATACATTAAAACAACCTTTGCCGATGTGCTCTTATACTCGCCTACAAGCTCAATTTTACCGGTGCTTGCCAGTTTGGCGTATAACCGGTATTTCTTCACACCGGCTACCTTCTTCCACTGTACCTTCGCAAAATAGCAGGGAATACCCTCTATCTTCCTTGGCTTCATCCTTGTTATTTTCGTTATAGTAGTAGCCTTCGGCCTTGTTGCATAATAAGAAGTTTTAGACTTTTCAGACGTAAAGATCTTCCCGTCCAGCTTCATATATGCCTGAACCCTGAATTGATACCCTTTTGTATGCTTCAGTTTTTTTACTGTATATGTAGTCTTTTTGGTAGAACCTATTTTCTTCCATTTACCGTCTTTCTTTTGAAATATATTATACCCTGTTGCATTTTTTGCACTAGACCATTTCAATTTAATGGTATCTGTTGTGGATTTGGTGCCCTCTAAATCGTCCGGCGCCTGCGGCTTTACATAGACGATACACTGTGCCGTGGCACCGCCGCCGTCCTTCGCTTTCACCGTAATCACTGCTTTACCGGCATCATCTGCTCTCACCGTTCCGTCGTTATCAACATAGGCAACATCCTTATTATTACTTTCAAACTCCAATTGTTGATTAAAGGTCTCTTCTGGGAATAATGTATACTTTAAATCATGTGTCTCCCCATGCTTCATGGTAACGGTGCTCTCTATATTGATGGTTTCTATTGTCTGGCAGTTCACATTGATAGAATATTCTCCCTTACCACCAGTAACTTCTAAATAATATTTCTTTCCTGCCTCCAGCATGATATCAATGGTATCTAGCTCTTTACCCCATGTTTTGACAGTGGCGTGCGCCCATGAACGAGACATATCCTGAATCCATTGATTATATTCATCATATACTTGCAAATTTATCTCTTCCAGTCTGGAAATGCTTTTGAAAAAAATCCTGTGCTGCCCCGACTTAGTAGCAGTAACAACGTACCAATCTTTATCTGTTAACTTCATTGCATCCAATTTTCCTGTATATGTAACATTCGGAGAAATCTCCTTTGCACCTGTCCTGCCTTCAGGACAGTCATCTGCCGAAAATTTAACGGAGACTCCTACTTTGCCGTTAGGCTGGGAATCCGTTGCCCCAAGCTGGATATAATATCTTGTATTGGGTGCCAGCTGTGCTCCATTTGCATTATTTTTCTCACTCTTAAACTGCAGAGACCAATAATCCCCTTTAGAGATGGAATACGGACCTAGACCTACTTCTTCTCCTGCTGCATCAATGATATCATAAGGCAATGTCCCGCTTATAGTCCTGTTTTCCAAAGCTACCAGGACAAAGCCCTCCTGCTCCGGTGTGACAAAACTCACATAACCCTCCACGCCGTTTAATGTTGTGATATACTCCTGACCTATCGTCAGTGTATATGCATCTGCTCCCTCTTTGGTTTCGCTGTTTCCAATCTCTGTCTCTGCCGCCATTGCTTTAGGCGCCAAAACCAAAATCATGAATACTGACATGACAATGGTCAACAGACTTTTCATATTCTTTTTACCCATAATCATACCCTGCTCCTCTCATACATACCCGCATGCCGTCTTTATCCGACTCACATTAGTAAGTAACCATATTATAGCCAAATCATAGTATAATTGACAGCTTATGTCAATGCGTCATGAAACAAAATGTTACATCAATTATGAAACATAATCTCACATCAATCAGAATACCATTATGTATAATTTTTTATTTGACGGGTACGGTTTTCATTGATATGATAGTAGCGGAGGTAATGTCTATGTCAGAAAATGCTGCAAGGTCAAAAGAATATATAAAAGAGATTTTTAGTTATGTGACGTTGATGGCAGGTGCGATGATTGCTGCTTTTGCTATTGAAGAGTTTCTCGTTCCATGTACGATTTTGGATGGCGGGGTCGTGGGAATCTCGATTATGATTAATAATCTTAGTAAGATTCCTCTGGGCTTACTGACTTTGGGACTCAACCTTCCGTTTTTGATTGTCGGTATGCGGAAGCTGGGGAAAATATTTATTGCCAAATCTGCGGTTGCTATGGTGACATTTTCGGGTTTCCTGGAGATATTTGCATCGTTTACAAATATGACGCAGGATTATCTTCTGGCCGTCTGTTTCGGCGGGGTGTTTCTGGGAATAGGCGTAGGACTTGTGATTCGCTCCGGCGGATGCCTGGATGGAACGGAGACAGTGGCAATCGTTATGAACCGGCGTTTTAATCTTCCAGTGGGACAGACAGTTCTTTTTATCAATATTATGATCTATGCGCTCGCAGGCTGTCTGTTTGGATTCGATAGGGCTATGTACAGCCTGCTGACGTATTTTATCACGTCGAAAGTGATTGATTTTGTAGAGACAGGCGTGGAGCAGGCAAAAGCCGCCATGATAATTACGAATGAGGGACGCAGGATTGCAGATGAGATTTATAAGAAGATGGGACGCACCGTGACGATTCTGGAAGGTGAGGGACTGATTAGCGGAAAAAAGGTCATTCTCTACTGCGTACTGAACCGGCTTGAGATTTATCAACTGAAGCATCTGATTCAAGAGGTAGATGCGAGTGCTTTTATCACGATTAGTGATGTGTCAGAGATTATTGGAGACCACATTAAAAAGAAGGCGAATAAAGATACGCAATAAAGAGAGATTTGTCTAATGCCCCAATGCATGCATTAGGTTACATGAAAAAAACATGGTGCGTTTATGCGTGAATAGTGTTGCAAAAACAGAAAAATGAAAAATCGTTGGAACGATAAAAAATGTGTGGCATGGCGGTTGCTATGCCCTGTTTTTTGTAGTAAATGGAGTTTGGATGCTCAACATGGGAAAGGAGGAAAGGCAATGATTATCAATACAGGAGGGCGGACAGATACCGTCCAGTATTATAGCGAATGGCTTTTGAACCGGTTTTCAGAAGGGTATGTGCTTTCCCGCAATCCGTTGTTTCCGAACAAGATAACACGCTATGAACTGGTTCCGGATAAAGTGGACTGCGTGGTGTTTTGTTCCAAAAACTACAAGCCGATTTTGCCCCGGCTTCATGAAATTACAGATAAATTCAATACATATTTCCATTACACGATTACCGCTTACGGTGAGGATGTTGAGCCGGGCGTCCCATCCATTGACGAAAGCATGGAAACGCTGATTGAACTATCAAAACAATTCGGCAGGCAGCGTGTTGCGTGGAGATATGATCCGGTTTTGCTGACAAAGGATTACACCATTCAGAGACATCTGGAAACATTTGAACGGATGGCAGAAACGCTTGCACCCTATATTGACCGCTGTATTTTCAGTTTTGTGGAGATGTATAAGAAGTTACAAACCAATATGCCGGAACTGATTACCTTATCTGTGTGGGATATGGATACATTGGCACAGGGACTTGGTTCTATCGCTGAAAAATATGGAGTTTTTATACAGACCTGTGGAACAAATGAAGATTTTACCCGTTATGGCATTCATACTTCCGGCTGTATGACGCTGGATATTCTTGGAAGTGCCAATGGCATTGCGTTTAAGGACAGGAAACATAACGGCTCGAGGCAGGGCTGTCAATGTATCGAGAGCCGGGATATTGGGGCATATGATACCTGTATGAATGGCTGTAAATATTGCTACGCTAATAAGAATCCACAGAAAGCATTTGAAAATCATAAATACCATGATAAGGATTCGCCTCTGCTGCTTGGAGCGGTGAATCCGACGGATACGGTAATACAGGGAGCACAAAAATCTTTTCTGATAAAAAATTAAAAAATACATAAACTGATACTGATGTGAAAGGAGATTTTGCAATGGAAACACAAAGAAATTATTCTCCACTGTCAGTCAGTATCATGTTTTTAGTGATTTCCCATGCCGCATGGCTGTGGGAGGGACTGATTACATTTCAGTTGGCAGGAGGGTTTGTAAACCGGGGATTTCTGCACGGGTTCTGGCTGCCAATCTACGGTGCATGCAGTCTTTTAC